>CAJCHQ010000571.1 GCA_903970295.1 Bryobacterales bacterium | reverse complement strand
CCACAACCACAACCACAACAGCCGAAAGGGAATCTCATGCTTCTTCTCAATATTCTTGTCGGTCTGGCATGCGCAGCCATCGTGGTAAAGATTTTCCTCTCAGGGGAAGACGCTCCGCACAGCGCGGCGGCTCTGCTCGCGACTGCACTTGTTCTCACCGTTCTAATCACCTGCAACGCCATGATCGCGCTCAGAGTATTTGCCCTCGCCTCAGACGCGCTGATAATCGCGTTCATCGCGCTCATGTGGGCGATCAGCGTCAGAGACAGTAACGCCCGAGAGACAGACTAGATCTGCTAAAGCGACGCAACTTTGACACTCCTACTTAGCTGTTAAAAGTTGCGTCGCTTCCTAGCCATTTTTCTAACCCCACGTCATTTTATATTCTTTAGTACGATATAAGTCGTACAGCCCTGCGCCCAGCATGTCCTAAAAGCCGACCGTTTTTTCTTATAACTTTGCAGCTAATCCCAAGATTACCGGCCCGAGCTATTTATCCTCTTTAACAGACCTCACTTTTGCGTCTCTTCGATCAGCGGTCTAATTGCGTCAGACCATAATTCGTAACCGGCGCGATCAGGGTGCAGGAAGTCGGGAAGCAAATCCTGCCTGACAAAGCCGTTTGGGTCTTCAAACTTGTCGCCGATATCAACATATCTGATCTTGTCGCCATCAGCCAGTTGAGCTATTTCTTTGTTCACGGCTTCCAGTTTAACCATTTCCATACTTCTTAGGGGATCGTCAGGCGCATAGCGAGGCAGTAAACCCATCAGAAGAATCTTCGCCTGCGGTTCGTGCAGACGCACCGTCAGGGCGATATCAGCAATGTTCAACGAAATTTCGTGCGCCGTTTCAGCTGTAGCAAGGTCATTCGTGCCTATCAAGATCACAATTTCACTGGGATGCCCACCTAGTTCACCATCGTTCAGTCGTTTGAGCAGTCCAGTTGTGGTATCGCCGGCGATGCCAAAAGCAGCAGGATGCAGAGCCGAAAAATTGCGTTCGAAAGCTTGCAAGTTTCCGTTGTCGATATACTCAGTAATCGAATCGCCAAAGAATTGCAATTGCGATTGCGTGTGCGCGGCTTTCGCGACAAGAGCTGAATGTTTCTCACTCCAATCAGGGGGCAAAGTTGGGGGCTGAGCTTTGATTGCCAATTTTCTTAGCTCTTCCGCATTCAAAGCGGGCAATGACAGCTTAGTGTCCAGCTTCGGCGCAGATAATTCGGTAATGATCTGGGTGAAATCTAAATCTTGCCCGGTGTCGAAGCTTATTTTGCTGCCACCAGGTGACCCTAAATGCTTATCCATTTTTCTCAGCCAGAAGGTCATTGACTATGCGGACTGCCATAGCTCCGCAGTCCAGTTGGTTGGTAAATCTACTTGGAAAGCGGGTCATTTCGGGGTCATTGGACAAAGCCGAACGGCTTGCCAAGCGCCCGGACCCGTGCACAGCTGCGCTAGCGGCTTCGAACTAGTCCACAAACTGAAATTTCAGCCTCATTAAGACAAATCGAAAACAACAATTCTACTGCCAGCTATGAACTGAACAACATTTACACATCTATCGAACCAATTAACTTCAGACATTGATATGTTCCAAGCGTTCTGTTTGTTTCCTTCATCGAGAGAAATCCAAAACCCTAACCTAGCCCAAGCCAAGTCGAGATTTTCCTGAGCATGAAGCTCACGATTGATCTTGGCTTTCTTGTCTCGAGAAACAGCCGGAATGTCGAACGCGGACGAGTATGTAACCAAACTCGGACCGCTAGTCAACAACGAGAGTCACAACGAGGTCTTACTCTCACAAGGGAAAGTTCTAAGCATGCAACACAAAATACACGGTACGGTCTTTCCAACACTCGAACTGCTCTTGCAACCGGGTGACAGCATGTACAGCCAAACCCACGCACTAGGCTGGATGAGCGACCCGATCAGAACCGACACACGCATGAGCGTCGGCGGGCAGCAGAGCAGCAGCTTTTTCGGCGGGTTCCTGAATGCTGCAAAGCGCGTGCTGACCGGCGGCTCGTTCTTTCAAAATGTTTTCTGGGCAGAGGGCGCTCCCGGTCTCGTCGGGTTCAATCCACGTTTCCCAGGCACCATCCTCGTCCGCGAACTAATGGCAGGAGAAAGCCTGATCTGCCGCAAAGAGACTTTTCTCTGCGCGACAGCCTCGGTGACGCTTGATCTCTACTTTCGCAAACAATTCGGCGCCGGCCTATTTGGTGGCGAAGGCTTCATCATGCAGAAGGTGACCGGTCCCGGCACTGTCTTCCTCGACATGTCCGGCGAGGTCGTCGAAAAAACACTGGGCGTTGGCGAACGACTGCGTGTTCACGTCGGTCACGTCGGCATTCAAGATCCAAGTGTAAGCTTCGGCATCGAATTGGTCGCCGGCGTCAAGAATCTGATGTTCGGCGGCAACGGCGTCTTCTATGCGGTCCTCACCGGCCCCGGCAAGGTGCAGTTGCAGAGCATGCCAATAGCCATACTGGCGGAGGAAATTGCCAAACACATAGGCGATGCTCGACAGCCAGACTCGGGCACGCAAGTGGCCGGCGACGCTCTGGGAGGAGCACTAGGCATTGGCAGCGAGCTGCTCAAGGATTGGGGCAGCAGCTGATCTAGCGTAGCAATCGGCTCTTGCACTTGAGACACCGAAATACAACCAATTTAGGAAAACACCATGACGCGCACATCGACCAACGCACCGCACATTCTCGCTCTAGCTTTAGGTCTGCTTGTGGTTCTGGTGCCCCTGCACTCAAATGCAGATCAAACGCGAGTCACCGGTTCCCAGCCAGCCGCGAGCGCGCCAAAGGCACTGCGCCCGCTTTCGATCGACGATATCGCCGGACCTGGCAACGTGATCAGCCCGGCACAACAAAAGCGCAGCGAAGCAGACAGAAAGGCGGAGAAAGAGGCTCGCTACCAGATAGACAAAGTTACTTTACGCAATTCTGTAGACAGTCTCCTGCAGATCTATACCCTCGAAAACAAACAGGTTTCGCTCGTCAAAGCTGCAGCGGCGGCAGTCAAGCAGTGCCAGCAGCGCTACATCGACTCGCGCCTGAAAGGCGCTGGCCCGTCTGACTTGCTGCCACTAGCAACAGCATTCCTGAAAGCCGGACAAGACCTTAATTCAGCCTGGTCAGACTTGCAGTCGGCAAATGATGACGCGGTCAGCACAGCACAAACGAATTACGACCGGGCAATGGACGCTGTCAAAGATGATTTGGTTGCACTGCCTGTTCATCAGACGGAATACGATCAGCTGATCGCACCACTTGCCGACATGAGTAACCTGCACACATATGTCATCGAGGTGAACCAGGTTACGCTGCCACTTTTGGCCGAGTGGGATCTACAATCTCAGCTCGGACAACCCTCTGATCAGCCGCTGCCTGCCGGCGCTTTGCAGCGCGAGCTGCTGCATAAGGTGGTGGCATATCTCGAAGACGCTGCCAAAACTGCCGCCGGTCAACATGACTAAACGAAACCACGACTAAGTTAGGCCAATCACCGAAACGCAAACCAGAGAGAATCTGTTCGTCCCCGCAACGGTGCCGAAGGTTCTGCAAGACGGCTAACCGTCAGGCGGCACCTTCGGCATTTCTCGTATTCCGGCATGCTTCGGGCAATTTAATGCGCCGCTTATTTGCCTAATATGATTTTTTTCCGCGTTCTCAAAAAGAAAACCGCAAATTAGAAAAACTCTCAAGCACATTTACCTTGTTGTGGTTGCTGCTGCTGCGTCACTATTAGACATAGCAATCGCAAATAAGATTTACAGCTAGAATTCTTATGTGCTCAAGAACTGCGATTTCAGAAGCATCCCCACAGACGCTACTCGATCTTGCGGCTCTCATTACCGAAGTTGAAAGGCCACGGCAAAGGCGGATGCCAAACAATCGCACTGCCGTCAGGCGTCTTACCGATTGCGGCGACGAGCCGATAAAGTTGCCCGTCTGATGATTCTTCCACCCAAACGGCTTTACCGGCGTTCATGCTTTCGGCGTGAAGGAGCAACCACGACTTCAATGTCAGCAATTCGTCATCGCTCAATTGAATCGGACTCGGCTCAATCAATTCCTGATCGAGATGTCGCCGGAGGACCATGAGCAGCTTCAGAGGCTCATCTGCAGCCGTGTATGTAGTATTGTCGACGACAATTTCAGCGAGCATGACAACCTCAGAAAAACTCCAGACATCCTAAAGTAAAACTGCCCAAGAAACTTGCACGAATTTTCCCAACGGCGAACAATTATCTCCTAAAGTTCTGCTAAACTTTAAACAACTTAAAGGTGGGCACGCAATAAAGGTAGGGCTACCATGGGGAACACAACCATGAATTGCCAGGAAGCCTCTTCTTTCAAGATCGTCTGCGATGACCGTTGCGCGGTTGTACGTCGCCTTGCGTCGGTTGTCAAATGGTGGGATCGCAGTGGGATTTTTTCTTTCATTGAAAGAGATTCTGCTAATGTCACCGACCGACAATTAGTATCAGATTTAGACAATTGTCCCTGGAGTCTTTTGCTCGTCGACGAATTCGACAGGCGTTGGGAAGGTCCGGAATCGATTCCGATCATCCTGAAAAATCTTCGCTTCGGCCGCATTGCCGCTGTATTTTATATTCTGCCAGGCACAGCCTGGGTGACGCGCCAGTTGTATCTTGTCGTATCGCGCAATCGCAAAATGTTTCAGCAGCGCGAAAGAGCTGCCTAAGACAGTTGTTCTCAAAGACAGCTCATCACAAGATATCCACGAAACGTTGCTAACTTAAAGCCGTGCACATGAGTGTTCGTCGGGTCATGCCGCGAAGTGATCGCTTCTATCCTGCTAAAAATAAACGCTTGGTAGTTAACCTTTATATAGATGAACAACCGGACTTTTGTGTTTCAGGAGAATTATAAAGGCTATGAAGATACAGCCACGCAGAAACAACCTGCCCAGTTTTTTGCTCTTGCTGGCTCTCGGAGTACAAACAACGGGAGCCGCCCTGGCACAAGACACGCCCTCAGCCAAAGCAAGTGAATCTCAATTGCAATCGATGCAACCGAAATATGACCAGACACCATCGGCGACAGTCTCACAATCGAACCATTCACCAGAAGAGCCGTCGGCATCAGCGCAGAATTTTGCCCGAGCGCAGTCTCCGGCTTCGACCCGAGAATCCGACTCCAGCAATAAAGCATTACTGAATGGACAGGTATCGAAAGAAGATGAGGGTACTTCGCCGGATGTGCAAATCAGAGTCAACGGCAATTCGATTTCCCCGGACCAGCTGGACAAAATACAGGATCTGATTAAATCAGCGCGGGCTGCAAGAGGGGGCGGCCTGTTTAGCCGTGGCAGAGCCAAAGCCGCTTTTAACCCTATGAGCATCTTCGATGATGGTCAAACAACCAAGCTATCGGCAGAGGACTACCGCAAGATGGAATATGGCATCGTCGGCATGGAATCGAGGGTCAGCCTGAGTGGGGGTCACCCTACCGTTGTCAAACTGATCGACGGCGGGCCTTGTGCCCTCGCTGGAGTGCAGGTCGGCGATCTACTGGTCAAAGCCGGCGACCACATCTTCGCCGAGGGCGACGGACAAGATGCAATTTGGCACGTCTTTGCCGGTAAGTCGGGCACGACGATCGATTTGACTGTTCTACGCGGAGCCGGTCTGCTCACCTTTCACCTCACCCGCATGAACATCGAAGACATCGCCGACGACAAACTAAGACACTTGTACGAGATGATTTTGAGCCGTTACGGTGCTCCTGATCAGGAGAACTTTGCCGCAGATGCAAACCAAACCGATTAAGCAACCTCTCATACACAACTGTTAGTGCTAGGCTGGATTATGGCCAGGTTGGCTTGAGGAATGTTCGCGAGACTTTCATGGTTATCGACCAACATCGGCATTTTTCCAGCATTCTCAGCATTCTGCTCTTTTTGACGCAGACCGAACCATTGGGCGCCACCCCGCTCTTTCATGCCCAGACACCGAAATTGGACAAGCGGGTAGTGCCGTCGCGAGACAACAAATTGAAGGCTCATGTAGCGGTCAGCGTCAGCAAGCCCAAGGATGCCGCCAATCCCGACGATTTAAGAGCTAAAAAGAAAAACGAAAGACAAGCTGCAACAGCCGCGCCTTCCAGCAAAGCTCCAATTGCTGAACCAGCAAAGACGACTTCTGCGGGGACAACGGCAAAGCCAACTGCAGCCCCAGCTGAAGCACACATTGTTGATGCCAAAACAGGGACTGGCAAAAACGCGACAGCCTGGGGCAGGAATGAAACACCGTCAATCCTGGCGACCAATGTTGATAGTCCCGCCATGCGAGCTCTTACGGCCAATGCTGAGGCCGAAATGCAAAAGGCTGCAGCCAGCGAATCACACCTCACAGCCGGCACGGATTTCAGTTTCGCCAAAATGTTTAACTGGCTCAATGCGCACACCGATAATCATCACCCACGCTTGAACGGGGGCAGCGATGCCAATCGCGGCATGTCCTACGAAGAACTCGTCACCAGCTATGGTATCACCGGGCTGCAGATTTGCAGTGACGCCAAGCACTATCACCAAATGGTCACTCGCGTCTTTCCAACGACCCCGGCAAGCTCATCCGACATTCAGCCAGGCGATGTTCTGCTTATGGCCAACGATCATCTATTCTATGGCAACGAAGGGCAGGTAGAAGTCTGGAGGATCATCACCGGTCCTCCGAACACGAAAGTCGACATGGTATTTTCTCGCCAGGGCTGCAAATATAAGGTCACTTTGAATCGCATGAACATTGAAGCGATTCGCGATCCTCAGTCTAGATACTATTTTCAACGCTGTTTCCATCGACTGGGCGCTCTCAATACCTCCGGAAGTTGAAGCAACCGACTTAGACGAAGCTCAAGAAATCGAAACAAGCTGTTTTATCTCCCGAGGTTGATTGGGCATATTGATTTTGGCGGAACCTATGGAGGACGACATATGCTTATGATTACGACGCAATCCTTGGACGAATGGATGGCTGAGGCTGATAAACGCTATGGTGGGCTCCAGAACGCCGTCTTCTCCTGTCCGAAGTGTGGACATAAGGCCAGCCAAATGGATTTCATCTCCCGTGCGCTGGACGAACAATTGGTTTATCAGGAATGCCTCGGTCGCTACGATAAAAGAGTGACGAACTGTGATTTCGCCGCCAATGGTGTTTTAGGAACTATGGGTCAAGGCCGTTTCATTAATTTGCCTGAAGCCCGCACGATTGAAGTTTTCAACTTCGCTTGAGCAAGCTCAGCTTAAGTGGAGGAAATTGCTCACCGCTGCAGTCAGAGTAGCGACCACTGATTGGTCGGCAAACCTGGTCCATCTCGTTAGTTGATCGGCGCTGGCATGCTTCTCCAAATCCAGCTCGATTTGATCTGAAATTATGATCTGCCCTCTTTGGCGTTCCAGGCAATTGATCAGACTTTTAAACGCTTCTGTCAACTCAGATTCACTCGCTTGAATACGCAGTTGCGACAGGGCATCCACCGGCAATAGCACCATATTTGGTGCCACCATCTCAGCTACCGCCTTGACCTCGCCGGCATTATTCGCCGCGTACTCGATTACGAGTGAGGCAATATTTTGCTCGAGAGCTAGAAGTTCAGTGACGATCGCCTGCCAGTCAGCATTGCGCAAGACTGTGGTTTGATGGTTGGGATCGCCATTGTGGTTTTGAAAGTGCGCGGCAATTTCTGCGGTCTCGGTCCCAGACCTGACCATCAGGACAACGCGCGGATTGAGCCGCCGGCGCCAGTTTCTCGCCAGACGCGACGCAGCATCCTCGGTATTGCCGACCGCCAACAAAGGAAATGACGAACTAGCGATCGGGTAATTCGCACGCTCCTCTACGATGCATCCGATTGCGCCTGCAGAAAAAGCGTCACCAAGAAAATCGTGCCCGTCGAATTCCTTGCCTGTTAGTGCCAGAAACCACTGCCCCTCCGAGAGAGCGCGAGTGTCGCTGCATATTTCGCCGGCTTCGTCGGGCATCATGCCGGCAGCCAGTCGACCGTCCACGATCTCCAAAATTTCTTCTGCTGAAAAGACCGCCGCCACAAGAACACCGCCGAATAGCCAGTCAAGAAGGATAACACCAGGCTTGTCCGGTTGCATTTCTTGATAATCGAGTGGCTCTGCCGGTCCAACAATTAGAGACCGATCAGGCGCAATTCGGCTGCGCCCCGGAAGCGCGCAGCCTCACCGTTTCCACCCTCTATTAGCTAGATTTCATTTTTTGGGTTGAACTAAAAATACGTGACTCATCGTCTAAGTAGGTAAGTAAAAGCAAATGCTTGTCTGAGGAGCCCGCTCATGCTCAATAATGATACGAACACGACCATTGTTAACCAAGAATCGGTTATCAAACCAATTCGACATCCACAGAAGCAGGGCGGTATGGGCAAGCGCATCTTTTTTATCGTGATTTTAATCGCCGTCTTAATCGGCATTCCTTTCCTACTGAAAGATGTTATGCAAAAGCCTGACTCCAAGGTCAAGAAAGATCAAGCAGTACCGATCACTGTGGCCACAGCCAGACAGCAGATAGTGCCGATCGAGATCAGAAGTATCGGCAATGTCTTGCCATATTCGGTGATTAATGTCGTGCCCCAAGTTGGCGGACAGCTTCGAGATGTGCACTTCACGCAAGGGCAGTACGTGAAGAAGGGTGATCTGCTCTTTCAAATCGATACCAGTCAATACGCAGCCGCGTTGCAGCAAGCAGAAGGCAATGTTGCCAAGGATAAAGCCCAAATCGAGATGGCCCAGGCCAATATGGAAAAAGACCAGGCCCAGGTTGGTCAACTAAGAGCCAATCTATCTAAGGATCAAGCCTCCCTCAAGTATGCGAAAACCGAAATGGGCCGCTACGTCACCCTACAGCAAGAGGGCGCTGTCTCGAGCGAGCAGCGGGATCAAATCGACACGAACGCTTCGACGGCAATGGCGACAATCGAAGCTGACCAGAAAGCAATTGAAAATGCTCAGGCTGTGGTCTCTGCTGACAAAGCCGCAATTGATACAGCCAGAGGCACCTTGGCTGCCGATCAAGCCCAGGCTCAAAACGCCCGCATTCAGTTGGGTTGGTGCCAAATCAGATCGCCAATCGATGGGCGTACGGGCAGTCTAAACGTCTATCAAGGCAACGTTGTTATGGCTAACACCCAAACGCCGCTTGTCACGATCGACCAGGTCAAACCGATCTACGTCACTTTCACAGTGCCCGAGCAATATCTGGACGAAGTGCGCAAGGCCATGATGAATCACACGTTAATGGTGCAGGTGCAAGTCGAGGGCGTAAAGAAAAATGCTCCGCAAGGCGCCGTGTCATTCCTCGAGAATACAGTCAACACCCAGACCGGTACAGTCGTCATGCGCGCTTCATTTCCCAACACTGAAATGCGTTTGTTTCCTGGACAATTCGTCGATGTAATCGTAAGTATGCCACCAGAAGGCAACACGGTCGTGGTGCCCGTAACGGCCCTGCAGACCACCCAACAAGGCACTGCCGTCTACATCGTCAAGCCGGATAACACCGTCACTTTTTCACCCGTGGAAGTCGAGCGAACCGCTCACGACCTGGCGGCGGTAGGTAAAGGAATACAGGCGGGTGACATCGTTGTCACTGACGGACAACTTCAACTGACGCCGGGTGCCAAAGTGAAGATCGTCAAAGACGCAGCCAAAACCGGTGGCGATGCGATGCCTATCAACGACGGCACAAGTGATAGCACGGCAGACAGCCAGTCTAATGCAGCAGATAATCAAGGTGGATCTGGCAGCGGATCGGCCAGCGGTTCCGGATCGAATAGTCCAGATGCCGGCTCGAGCGGTTCCGGATCGAATGGTCAGGGGTCCAGCTCGACCCGCATCCACTCCGGCTCGAACGTCGATGGAACTGGCTCGAGCAGTAATGCCGACGCAGGCGGTTTCGGGGC
>CAJCHQ010000570.1 GCA_903970295.1 Bryobacterales bacterium | reverse complement strand
CTCATGGTGCTGGGGCGAGTGGAGTGCATCCTAATCAATCGAATCCAGTGTCAAGCCAGAATGCTAACCGGAATGCTTCATCGGCTTTTCCTCTAAGCGAGCGCGAACTCGAGGTGTTGAGATTGGTCGTGAACGGTTTGAGTAATCAGGAAATTGGTGAACAATTATTTCTCAGTCCGGAAACAATCAAGTCTCATTTGCGCAAGATTTTTGACAAGTTGCTTGTCGCAGACAGAACTCAGGCTGCCGTTAAAGCTGTGCGTGAAGGGCTGATTTAGCCAGGCACCTTTGCCGCTGCCGTTGTTGTCGTCGGCTTTTGTTTTGCAGCCGGCAGCAATACAGTGAAGGTGGCACCATGACCTTCTCTACTTTCACAAGCGATGTGTCCTTTGTAAGACTCGACTATCTGCTTGCAGAAGTAAAGACCAAGACCAGAGTTTGCATTGTTGCCGCGCTTTGACAGCTTCCGCTGCAACGGAACGAAAAGATTCGCCATCTCTACTTCGCTTAAACCAGGACCTGAGTCTTGAACTTCGATTCGAACCAAATCTTCGATCACGGCGAGGCGTACGTCGACGACGCCACCGGTCGGTGTGTATTTAATTGCGTTTTCGATCAAATTAGCAATCATATGTTGAATGGCGGTGCTATCAGCATCTATCGAGCGCAACTCGCCAGCGGCGCAAGATTGATTGACCGTTATTTTTCTAGATGCAGCGAATCCGGATGTTTGGGCAACGGCATATTTGGCTGCTGCCTTGACGTCGACGGATTCTATCTGGAGGGCTTTATTATCTGAGTAACGGTATAGTGCAAGCACGCTCTGAACCATCTGCAGAAGCTCTGAGTTGCTTTTCTTCAACAAAGCAAGGACATGTGATTGTTCGGTGTTGAATGGACCGCTAGCGCCTTTCAGCAGTGGACCGAGAACTCGGTCAGCAGCAAGTAGTGGCGTTTTGAGATCGTGAGTCAATATCGCAAAGAATGAATCTCTCTGCTGACGCAGTTTCATTAACTCACTTATGTCCCGGAAAACAATTACCACCCCTGCCAGCTCATTGTTCACCACCAGTGGAGCGCTCGAAAATTGCACCGTAAGCAATGTCTGGTCTTTTGCCAGAAACGAATCCTCCTCGTTGTACCTTGGCTTGCCCGTGTACATCACCGAGAGAATTGGACACTCCTGCTGGTTGCAATCGTGCCCATCCAGATGGCGCGCGTAAATCAAATCGTGCATTTTTTGATCGCGGACGCTGCTAAATTCGTATCCGAGCATTTTTTCGGCAGCCGGATTCAGATAAATGCAGCGTCCCTCTGAATCGAGCTGGCATAGACCTTCTCTCATGCTGGATAAAATGGCGCGCAACCTTGTTTCAGCACGCATAGCTTCTAGTCCCTGACTTCTCGTTAGCTGTTCTGCTCGCCAGTGGTCAATGAATTGACCAATATTTCCCGCCAACGTCATCAACATCTGCAAAATATCTTTGTCGGGCTCTCGATTCTCGGTCGAGAAGAAAATCATGCAAGCAGAACAGTCGCTTCCAGACATTACCGGCAGTGCGAGTGCACTGCCTGACGTGAAATTAGGTAGCGGATGATGCGGGGCTTTCTCTGAATTCGTTTCAGCTGACCGAGATATCCAGGCGGGACGGTTGGTTGCACGAATGCTGTTAACTAGCTGTTGTGCGTTTTCCAGAAGCTGCTCGGGAATGTTTCGACTTGAATGTGACTCTGGAGAATTTGGAAGGTATGTGAATTTTGCTTTCGGTTCATCTGAAGATTTGGTCCAAAATCCGCCCCAGTCCCATCCTAGATTTTCACAGATATTATGCAAAATGTTGGGAGCGGCCTCTTGCAATGATTTTGAAATTGCAAGCACAGCTGATACTGCATATTGCGTATCGAGTTGTCGATCCACGCGGCGCCGTTTTAGAACTTCCGTATCGAGGGCTCGTACAGTGTTTTCAAGAGTGAGTTGTTCAGTGCATAGCGCGAACGTGATCACACAAAAGCTTTGCTCTGATTTGTTATCAGAGACCCATGGTTGCAGATTGACGGTGTACTTGACTGGCTGACCTGATATGAATTCAAGAACCTGCTTGCTTTCACGCTTTTCGCGACTGACCACCGTCTGAGTTACAAGCGAGCGGAAATGTTTAAAGACATTCCCTTCCATTGATTGACTCAGCTGTTCGTAGTCAAGATTGAAAAAAGCCAGAACTGCATCATTGGCGTACAGTAAAATT
>CAJCHQ010000569.1 GCA_903970295.1 Bryobacterales bacterium | reverse complement strand
ACACGACGCTCTTCCGATCTTCCCAACATCGTGCTTCTGGACCTGCATCTACCCGGTTCGACCGGACCGAAGACCACCGTCAAGCAATTTTGCAGTGTGCCAGGCACGCAAGTGATCGTCTTTTCCGGTGAGAACCGCATGGCATTTATTCAAACAGTTCTTGGCCTGGGCGTGGCCGGCTATCTCCTCAAATCGCAAAGCGTTTCCCAGGTGGCTGAGTCGATCCGCCAGGTGATGGCTGGCAAGAAGCCGGTGCTCTCGCCCGAACTGATTTCCGGAGAGACGAAGGTGACCCGGTCCGAGCAGGAGGTACTGAAGATGCTCGCTCGGGGCATGAAATATAGTGACATCGCCGAACTTAGGCAGGCTTCGCCGGCCACTGTCCGCAAGCAGTGCGAGTTGCTTTTGCTCAAGCTCGGTTTAGAAAGCCGAGAGCAACTGATCGCCTGGGCGGTGCAAAGTGGCTACGGTAATCTAGAGCTGGGGGCATGAAACGTTTCGTCGACAATACTTTGTCCTCGATCGTTCGCTCTTTAGGCCGACTCAAAGCCCAGGCTGCGAGCTATATCGGACTGAGAGACGAAGAATGCGACGACCAGGATTTCGCTCCCGATCCACCGCATTACACTCCGCCAAGGGCCCTGCGCGGCGAATTTCCCAGCATCGATTCAGGCAAGCGCGCGCAATCGATCGTCTACCAAACACTCTGGCTCCGAGATCTGGTCAGTCGTCTGCGTCCCGGTGTCACTGAAAGTGCAGGGGATGGACTGTCCGAAGATCTCTCTTGGCCGGATTTCGGCGAGATCACGGTCGATGAAGCATTCGAGTCGACACGTCGCATGCTGTCATTGTTGTATGCGACCTTTAAAAGCCTGGCTCTGGAGTTCAACGAACTGATTGCCGGTCATCAATCTCTCGCCAATTTGCGGATCAGCACAACTGATGTTAGCGAAGTGAAAGAACAGCTGGCGCAGCCGCAAGCTGATGAGCCGGCACTGTCCGATCAAACAAAAGTGTATTTACGGTCGCGTGCTTCATCGAGTTCCTGGAGTTTGAGTATTCGTGGCAGCCCGGGCAAGATCGAATTTTTTCTGGTGCCGGCGGCTGAGATTTTTTTGTTGTCACAGAGCGAGACTTCGGTGCGGTTGAAGAGCGTTTTGACGATGAACAGCAAGATCGATGCCGACGTTTGGACAATCGATGGCTTGACCGCCGATCCGGATGAGCTTTTCTATCTGGTGCGCGGACTTTTCAGAAGTTTGCTGGTGGCTACCGCCCTAAATACAAAAGAAGAACTGCTCGGTGCTCATATTCTTCAGAATCTCGAAGGAGAGGCGCTGCGCGAAACGGTTAAGCAAATTATCTTGACTGAACAAAATATGGCGCAGAAAATCGTCAGCCAGCAAGAAGAGATTCAGAATCGCATCGCTCGCGATCTGCACGACGCGGTAATCGCGGACATCATGTCACTGAAGCGATCGCTCGCGGGAGACAAACCCCTGCTGAACGACGAAGTCGGTTCGATTCTCGACCAAATTTCTGCTCGCCTGCGCGAAATATGTCACGACCTGGCCCCGCGCGATTTGAAAGACTGGGGACTGCAGACAGTGATCGAGGATCTCGTCGAACGTCTGGCCCAGAGGACCGGTGCCGATTGTTCTTTCATGTGCGATGGCGAGGTACCTGAACTGCCGTATCAGGTGCAATTGCACATTTATCGCATCGTGCAGGAGTCTTTGAACAATATAGAAAAGTATGCTCAAGCGACAAAGATAGTCGTCAAATTTGAAGTAACACCGCAAACGATCAAGCTGACTTTACGCGATAACGGGCGGGGATTCACATCCGCAGATGGTGAATCGCGGAGCAAGAAAGAGGGTGGTACCGGTCTCAGTGGTATCAAAGAACGAACAGAGATGATCCGCTGTTTCTTCCCGGCTAGGCTTTTGGTCGTATCCAAACCGGGAAAAGGTTCGTTCACGACTTTAGAAGTGAGAATTTAAAACAGTTCGAGCTGCTGGCGGCTGTCAAAGGGACTGATAAAAAGGGTGTCCGACCAATCGTGGGCGACCAATCGCGGGCGACCAGGCGCCACTAGCCAATGGCATGAGCCTGCTTGAATTGTGCATTTGCCACTTCTATACGCGAATTAGCGCATTTACAAGCAAACATGCGGCTTTCATAATCTATGTGAGAGGGACCGCTGCCACCTGGAAAATGCTGGATTTAAATGCACCGGGAGCGGGCATACTGCTTTAGCGAGGAAGGAGGCTGTCGAGAATGTGGCAAAACAGTGGGGGCGCGAAGCCAGAGAAGGGTGACAAGCCGAGGCGCGCGGAAAATCGCTACGCCGGCATCAATCCTAGTCCAGGCAAAGAACCTCGGCGGGACGGAAAAAAACCGCAAGATAGCAAAGATATGCGCAAGTTCTTTGACACTCATCCGGCGACAATTCCTCAACAAAAGGGTTTGGCAAAAAATGTCGACCGCGGCATGTTCGAAGTCGCTGGCCAGGCAGCCGTGCCACTAACCGGAACCGCACAAAGCGGCACTCTCTCTCAGCAAATTCTTGTTTATCACGAATCTGAGCCAGCCACTGCCGGCAATGATTGGATGTACAAGCTGAAAGAAGACTCGATGCAGTTCCTCGCCGACCAGAAGGGCGTTCAGCTGCAAAAGCTCTATCGAGAGACAGTCTACAAGAAAGGTATCGAGACCTTAATCGACAAGATTTATGGACTGCTGCAACGCTACACATTCGAATTCAATCAGATTGCTGCCGGTACCGATCTGCACGTCTCTGGCACTATATCTGGTGATGTCACCGAGGTGACTCGTTTCAGCAAGATGCGTGAAGCTGAGGAGACCGAAACTTACTTCCGCGCCCGTCTTTCCACTCGTGTATACAGTCTTGTCATGCGGGGCAAGAATGAATTCGTCGAGTTCTACCTGTTGCCGGTCAATAAAGTGATGGCGCTGAGCAAAATGGAAAATGAATACAAGCCGCTCTCCAGGATTCAAGTTCGAATCACCGAAGAGGGAATGATGTGGCGCATGGAAAACGGCGTCCCCAACGTAGATTCGTTGGATGAACTGTGCATGTGGCTTTTCGGCAATCTTGTCAATGAGACGAAAGCGGCGACTGCGCGTCGTGATGCCGAAGCTCAGGCAGAATCAAAATAAGCAAAAACAGAATTTCGCGCCTCTTCCCTCAGGCACAAAGCGCTCGGCAAATGATTCCAAGCGCTTTGTTTGCTGGCAGAATTCATTATCAGCCTGGCCCGACACATTAATATTCGCCGGACCCTTGCGTATGCAAGCGTCCGGCTTGATGATTTAATTCTATGATGGGTGGTAATAAACTCATAGGGGCTGGCGCCTCCGCTTTTGCTGAAAAAATACAATGAGGAGCTCGAATCAGTATGCCCAGTTTGGAGATGTTGAAAAAGCTGCTCGATGAATTCGCGGAGAAAGAAGCTCATACGCGTGAAGAAATCAATGTCGTCAATCAACAGATCGGAGAATTAGAGAAGCGAATCGCGACAGCGATCGCCCGGCAAACTAAGATAGCTTCCGATCGAGACAAGATTTGGGAAATGAAAAATCGCTATGCCGGTGGTCGCTTTTATGCGCGTAGCGTCTATGGTGGCTCTCCACCAACACCTCAGCCGATTCCGACACCTGTGCCAAGCGTTGTGATGACTGCGGCTCCGGCAGCCACCAGTATGCTATCAGACGCGGCCTCCCAATTATTTTCTTCGCCGCCGCCAACCAATCCCCAACATTCGGGACCTGTGCCGACGTCTCCGCCTGCTTCCAATTCGTTGTTCACGCCGCCGCCTCCAATTCAGACTGCTTCGAGCCAGGCAGCTCTGCCGCCCCAAGCGGCCATGGCTGCACCGTCTGCTTTAGCACAGCCAATGTCGGCGCAGCCGTCTGCTCAATCGCAAGCACAGGCGCCGATGCCTCAGCCCATGCCGATGCAGGCGCCGCTTATGCCCACAGCGGCACCATCTTTGCCGCCCATACCGATTGAAACCGCGATCAATCAGGTGAATTCGGGCACTTTTCAAGCTTTGCCTTTGGCTCCCACACCGTCGAGCCAACCACCAGCTGATAAATTCGACATACTCGATCTGTTCGCACCGCTCAGCACGGGTGCACCTCCGGCAGCCGTGAGCGAAAGTAGCCAGCCAAACGAAAATCCGGCGTCGGCAGATTTTTATTCTTCTAACCCACCGCAAGCGCCATCCTCTCAGCCCGCACAAGCCAGCCATGCCGACGACGAGTCGGCCTCCGACCTGGATGATGAAAACGATGACACCGTCAAAAGCATCAATGATGCTTTGCGCGGTCTGTTCCGCTAACCTGGGATGGCAGCTAACTTATTAGTAACTCTGTAAACTCAGTCAGGGCTTTTTGCTACGATACGCTCATTTGCCGATGGATCACTTAGCATCCACCTGGGCAAATGAGCTTTCGAGTAAGGGGCACCAATGAAACAAATATCTTCCATGATGGCTGGGATGGTGATCGAAATCCTCGTCAAGACTGGCGATCAGGTAACCGACGGCATGGACGTAGCGATCCTCGAGTCCATGAAAATGCAATTGCCGGTGCAAGCCGATCAAGCCGGGAAAGTCGCTCAAGTGAAAGTTAATACAGGTGATTTTGTCAACGAAGGTGATGCGCTCTTAGTTCTGGAGTAGGATGCAGTTGAGATCGTGAATTTTCCCAGCGAAGTAACAATTGTCGAAGTCGGACCTCGTGACGGGCTGCAGAATGAGAAGCAGAATGTGCCCACCGCGGATAAAGTTCGATTGATCGAAAGTCTTGCCCAGGCTGGTTTGTCGCGGATAGAAATTACATCTTTCGTGTCACCGAAATGGATTCCGCAACTCGCCGATGGTTTGGCTGTGGCACAAGCACTGCATTTGCCTGCCGGCGTGCGCGCCCTGGCCCTTGTGCCCAATCTAAAGGGGTATGAGTCGGCGAAAAAAGCTAATTTGAGTGAGGTCGCCTTCTTTTTGTCAGCGACCGAATCGCACAGCCGCAAAAATATCAACAAAACTATTGCCGAGGCTGTGGCCAATCTGCGCCTGGTAGCAGATGCCGCTAAGTGTGATGGCAAGCGGATTCGCTGCTATGTGTCAGTAGTATTTGTCTGCCCTTATGAAGGCAAAGTGGCACCATCCCAGGTGGCTAAGGTAGTGAAGGAATTGCTGGCTATCGGTGTCGATGAGATTTCTCTGGGTGATACCATCGGTGCTGCCACACCCAATGATGTTCTCGAGATGATCGGTTTGCTTAAAAAAGATGTGGCACTGGATAAAATGGCTCTCCATTTTCATGACACGCGCGGCACAGCTTTAGCTAATGTTCTGGCCGGCTTGAGCGCCGGTGTCAAAACATTCGATGCCAGCATTGGCGGCCTCGGGGGGTGCCCCTATGCTCCCGGTGCTGCCGGCAATTTGGCCACAGAAGATCTGGTTTATATGCTCCATGGCATGGGCATCAAAACCGGCATCGATTTAGAAAAGCTTGTTGATGCCGGACTGCTGGCCAGCGAGCTTTTGCATAAAACATTGCCTGGTCGATACCTGCAAGCTGCTTTAGCTTCACGGGCGAAAAATGAAGAAAAGATTTCGGCCGGCTCCTGAAAGTTATCCTTGTATCAAATAGGGCGGTCAAGCGCCCGCCAGATCGCAGATTAGAGGGGCAGGATCACAAGTGACAGACGAGCAATTAGGTCGAACCGATATCGGTACGGTGCTGGTAGTCGAGAAGGAATCGTACGTTACCTGGCTCAAACTGAGCCGACCGAAAGTGATGAATTGCTTGAATCGCCCACTTCTCTATGCACTTCGCGAAGCTTGCGATAAATTGGCGAGCGATCGTGATACTCGCGTTGTCGCTATAGTCGGTTCAGGTCTGAAGACATTCTGCGCCGGTGCCGATCTAACCGAGCGCAAGTCGATGACTCTAGCTGAAGCTATTGACTACATCGCCCTGATTCAGAGCACGATGCGCGCCCTTGAGAATTTGCCACAAACCGTGATTGGGGCGATCAACGGCTCGGCATTTGGTGGTGGAACCGAACTGGCATTGGCGTGTGATTTGCGGGTCATGGTCAAGGACGCTTCGCTGCGTTTGACTGAAGTTAAACTTGGTATCATCCCCGGTGCGGGAGGAACCCAACGCCTGCCCCGGCTGATCGGCCTCTCCAAAGCGAAAGAGCTGATTTTGACAGCAGCTCCACTCACCGCTCAGAAGGGTTTTGAATTAGGGCTGATTCATCGCGTCGTCGATGAAGAGGCTTCTGAAGGAAGCGCTTTTCATGAACCTTTGCTCAGGGAGGTGCGCGCCTGGGCTGCCGAAATTGCCTCAGCTGCACCGCTCTCGCTCAAACAGGCTAAGTATGCAATCGATCAGGGCTTCGATCGGGATCTAGAGGCCGGGCTCGCTCTTGAAACAAAAGCTTATTTGCAACTTTTGAACACGAAGGATAGGCTAGAAGGGTTAGCAGCATTCGCTGAGAAGAGGCCGCCCGTTTACCGTGGTGAGTAGCACTAAGCACATCATTGAATCAGTGACGCGAGAAGCGTTGCCGTTGCCTGTGACGGCACTGGTTTT
>CAJCHQ010000568.1 GCA_903970295.1 Bryobacterales bacterium | reverse complement strand
GAAAAGCTTTCTTTGGCTGGCGAAATCCGATCAGAACATATGTTCTGAAGAAGTCCCACACTCCCGTCTGTCTTGTTCAGGAGAGAGCTCCAGCTGTTCATGCCTTCGGCAAGCAAACGGCACGCACAGTCAGACGCACCGGTGGACGCGAACTCCTGCAACCACATTGGTCCTGAGGCGGCCTTGCCGGTCGTTCCAACGCATCGTTCTAGTTTGGCTCGACGGTCGCAACGACTGGTCGTGAGTGCATTTTCGCGCGCGCTTCTCGCGTCACATAAAGTTGGTGCAAATCGGTTTTGTCGAATTCAGTCACCTGGTTGACCGGAAAATTGACATCGCTACAGTACTGCGACATGACGCTTGCTCTATTGGTACTATCATCGAGACCGAGTGCATGTCCAATCTGATGCAACATAACCGCCTTGAAACGGCGTGGCGGCATGTATTGCAGAGTCCTCTCTAAAATCAAAATTTTGGCGGTTTCAATTTGCCCTTGATGAAATTCCTGCAGTGTCTGAGCCCAATAGTTGTCGGCAGTACTATGCTGACAAAAATAAATATCGCAGTTCCTGAAATCATCAGTCATTTCATAGCTAATCGTGTGATTAGATGCAGCTATCCATTCGTTTATGCATTCTTTAATCATGTCCTTCGCCGCACCGTCTCGTGCTCTGGTGACAGTGAGTGAAATATAGACTCTAAGCGGCATTTGCTTTTTGCTCCAGGCAGCGATTGCCGTTTTCCGATCGACGAAATCGTCGACTGGTTTGGCTGGCGAAAAAGCGTCCTCGCTATAAGTTTCGGCATAGCGCTCTTCTTTCCACCAATCCGCTACATCCTCTTGGCGATTGAAGATATCTTCGAACTGACTCGTCTTTGTTTCTTCGCCCTTGGGTCCTAATATCCCTCCGTGCGGCCCCAGTTTTTCGCCGGTGGGCCCAAGCTGGTTCGGGCCGATCCAGCAGCCCGCACTGGTGAAAGCATCACAATTGAGAGGGTTTTGCCAGTTGGTACTATCCCCCTGGTTACGACCGATAGTGCCGTTGGTTGTTCCTCTAAGCACGGGCACAGGCAAAGACCCAATCGTGCCGGTGAAGCTCCCACCGGCAAACTGAGGTTCAATGGTGCCTTTTACTAACCCGCCGAGCAGTGGTTTCAAGCCGCCTCTTGCCGATCGTTTTGCTGATGCTTTTGCCGGTCTCCTCGCTGATCCCTTTGCTGATTTTTGAGCCAATCTTTGGTCCTGCTTCGCAACACAGCTTTTTGCCGAAGTTTTCGAGATAGTCGCCTGTGCCTGACTGGCGAGTGTAGTGCCGAAAGTGGAGACCATTAGAAAGACGGGGATTAGAGCCAATGTGCGGCTCGCGTATCCCGGCGAATTTTCCCTAAGGCTTGGCATGGCGTTAGTATACGCGGTTACCAAGATGAATTTGACGGGGGAAAACCCTGACCTTTTCCCGCACGCATAGGCGTTGGCAGTCTCTAAAGATCTTTGCCGAAGCCTTTGAACTGTGGCTTTTCCAGCTTCGTATAATTGGCCGTGTGCTGAATGTTTTTGTGCCCAAAATAAGCCTGGATCGCCCGAGTGTCGATGCCCTTGCCGGCCAGCTGAAAGCCCTTCGAATGTCTGAGCATATGCGGATGAATGGGAAATTTGATTCCGGAAAACTCACCGGCTCGAGCCACGATCCAGTGCACCGTCCGTGACGACAGTGGACCCTGCCTCTCCGAGCAAAAAACATAGTCTGAATCCGGATAATCGCGGCGTAATCTTCGAAGCGCCGTTAATTCATCTGGTTCGAGGAAATGCACGGAGTCATCGCCGTTTTTCATGCGCTCGACATGCAGTTTTTTCGCTTCCAGCTTAACCTGCTCCCACTGCATGCCGATAATTTCACCAACGCGCAGCGCGTGGCGATACGACATGAGAATCAAGAGAGCATCGCGTTCTCCGTGGCGCCCAGTTTTTCTCGCCGCTTCGATCAATTTTTTTACTTCGGCCGGCGTCAGGAATTCGCGCTCTCGCTGATCTGCGTTTCGCGGCTTGGAAGGCGGCTTCCGTCTGCGCGTTGCTGGTTTGACTGCGGGTGTCTTTTTGGCTGGCATAAACAACTTTCTCGTTGGGCTGGAGCGAAAACATTATATAGCACTCATTGCGTTTAGCAATTATTTTCGGTAGCTATTGTAAACATAATCTACAACTGCCTGCAGACGGCGTTTTCGGTTGTGAAGCCGTTTAGCTCAGAGATCGTGGCAGTCGCGCGATCTTTTGCTATTATGACCCTTGACTCTGCGCATTTCTTCATAGGTGCTCCTTTGAGCTTGGCATTCGACGTTGTTGTGATAGGCGGTGGCCATGGCGGCTGTGAAGCTGCTAATGCCGCGGCACGACTGGGCTGTAGCACGCTTTTGCTGGCGGTCAACCTGGATACGATCGGCGCCATGCCGTGCAATCCTGCCGTCGGCGGCCCTGGAAAATCGCACCTGGTCAAGGAAATCGATGCTCTTGGCGGTGTTATGGGTATCGCTGCCGACGACACGTATCTGCAAATGCGCACGCTCAACATGAGCCGGGGTCCAGCCGTGCAGTCTTTGCGCGCGCAATCAGACAAGCGCGAGTACAGCGCCTGGATGAAACATTATATGGAGTCACTGCCGAACCTCACTTTGCGCCAGGGTATGGTGAAAAACCTGATTCTGGAAAACGATCGAGTGGTGGGAGTCGAGCTCGCTTTCGGCGACCGCATTCAAGCTAAAGCGGTAGTTTTGTGTGCCGGCACATTCCTCGAAGGAACAATCTGGATCGGCAAAGAAACAATGCCTGCCGGTCGAGCGGGAGAATTTGCAGCGGTCGGCTTGTCGGCTTTTTTGAAAGCCCATGGCTTTCGCATGGATCGTTTGAAAACTGGCACGCCGCCTCGGCTTGATGGACGCACGATCGATTTCACGGATTTGCCGGTCGTGCCCGGGGATGATCATCCGGACTTTTTCTCATTCCTGGGCAATCGCCCGGTGCGTGAGCAGATACCCTGCCATCAAACTCGCACCACGGCTTTCACCCACGAATTGATTCGCGCCAACCTGCACGAATCGCCGATGTATTCAGGCATGATTCACGGTGTTGGTCCCAGGTACTGTCCATCGATTGAAGATAAAGTCGTGCGTTTCGCCGATAAGGACAGCCATTCTTTCTTTCTGGAGCCGGAAGGGCGTTCGACCTACGAAGTCTATTTGCAAGGTTGTTCGACGAGTTTGCCCGTTGCTGTGCAACATCAAATCGTGCATTCTTTGCCCGGGCTCGAAAATGCCACCATGGTCAGACCCGCGTATGCAGTGGAATACGATTATCTGCCCGCGGTTCAGTTTACGCACACGCTCATGGCCAAAGACTTATCAGGATTTTTCGCCGCCGGGCAAATGCTAGGCACAAGCGGTTATGAAGAGGCCGCGGCGCAGGGGATCATTGCCGGCATCAACGCCGCTTTGTTTGTACTCGAACGAGAACCGTTCGTTCTGCCACGCTCATCAAGCTACACGGCGACATTGATCGACGATCTGGTCAGTAAAGAAATCGGCGAGCCCTATCGGATGATGACCTCACGCTCCGAGTATCGCTTGCTTCTCCGTCAGGACAATGCTGATGCCAGGCTGACTCCGCTCGGCCGCGAGATCGGATTGGTCGACGATGACCGCTGGCAAACGTTTGTCAACAAGCAAGAAGGAATGGCGAAAGAAAAGCGTCGCCTTAAAGAAACTCGCGTCCATCCGTCGAGTGACTGGCAAGCAGCGCTGGCTCCATTCTCCGAAGAACTTAAGCTGTCGCAGACCTTGGAAGAATTGCTGCGGCGACCGCGCGTGCCGTATTCACTGATCGAGCAGATGGTGCCTGCTGGAGACAGCCCGTACGTCTGGTCGAAAGAAGTGGAGACCGACATCAAATATGCCGGATACATCGAACGTCAAAAATGCCAGGTGGCCCAGGCGGAAAAGCTCGACGGTCTCATCCTTCCACCTGACACCGATTACGCTCAATTAGCTAATCTTTCTAAAGAAGCGCGCGAGAAGTTGAATAAAGTTCGACCGGAAACGCTTGGTCAAGCGGCCCGCATCGGTGGTGTGAGCCCGGCGGATGTATCGGTGCTTTTGGTTTGGATGGCCATGCAAAGACGTTCCAGCAAAGCAGCGGATATGTCCGCCGTTACTATCTCTTGATTGGCAAGCTGAGAAATGAATACAAACACAATTGCAAAAACATTCGCCGCCGAGAAAGCTGTTTCGATGGTCAAAGGTGGAATGAAATTAGGGTTGGGAACCGGATCAACCGCTAAGATCGCCATCGATATACTGGGCAAAAAAGTGGCTGAGGGTTTGAACATCGTTGGTATTCCCACCTCTGAAGCCAGCGCCGAGCAAGCCCGGTCTCTAAAAATTCCCCTGACGACTTTCGCCGAAACGCCTCGCCTCGATTTCACCATAGATGGTGCAGATCAGGTTCAAACCGGAACACTCGACTTGATTAAAGGTCTAGGCGGAGCTCTGTTGCGCGAGAAAATCGTCGCATTTGCCAGTGCTCGTTATTGCATAGTCGTCGACGAATCCAAAATCGTATCAGAGCTTGGAGGCAAAGTCCCAGTGCCCGTCGAGGTCGTCGAGTTCGGTTGGAATACAACCGTTGCGCGTTTGAACAAAATTGGGGCCCGGACTGTTCCTCGGTTAGACGCAAGTGGCTTTTTATTTAAAACTGATGCGGGTAATTTGATCGTCGATTGTTTTTTCGAAGAGATCGACAGCGCTCACGAGTTGCAGCAAACGATTAATTGTATGCTGGGCGTTGTTGAATGCGGGCTCTTTCTAGGATTGAAGCCGGACGTAATCGTTGGTGACGCCGCGGGCGCCAGAATGCTCTGAGCAAACCTGCATGTTATGCTGGCAACTGCGACCGTGAAGTGAGGTAGTTATCGAAAAGCGTCGACTGTCGGCACCATTAGTGGTGCGGCTTGCTGTCTCTAGCTGTTCGTTGCTCCTGCTTTTGGCTGCCGCATCAATCCCGCTCATGGCTCAGGACCAGGTCAAGACGCCTCTCTTGCAGGGGTCCGTGCAACACAGCGAAAATTTGCCGCCATTAAAGATGGAGGAAATTAACAAAGAGTTTTCGCTCAAACGAGATGTCGATCTGCCGACTCCGGCACCAGCTGCAACTGGCCAAAACAACAATCGCGTGCTGCCAACAGCCAAACCGAATCAGA
>CAJCHQ010000567.1 GCA_903970295.1 Bryobacterales bacterium | reverse complement strand
AGCACTGAGCGCAGCAGAGCTCAGCAGGTCGAATTCGCAGAAGTTGCGGTTAAGACCTCAACGCCAACACAACTAGCAGCTGCCAACGGCGAACGTCTTGAAGTGGTTTTCCCAATTGGCACCATCTTGCGAGTGCCAGCTGTTATTCGGCCGTCGTGCTCGCTGAAATAATCACAGCATTGGAGATTTAGTAATGTTCAATCTTTCGCAATACCAGCCCACGGCGAGTAAAAAGATAGAGGCGCAGCGGCGCAATGTAATGCCTTCGAGTCAACTCGAATTGACGACAGTAAATTCGTCGCGACGGACAAACAAATCAGGGGGGAGGTGCTCCTGCTTTGGATTTGGAAAATGTTTTCTATCTATCTGGCAGACGGCAGCCAGACCCTCCGAAAAAGGTCGAGCATCATCAAACATTGGTTTAATTTTCCAGGTCCCAGCGTGATCGATGTAGCCATACAGATAATAGTTAGGTCGCGACTTATCCACGATTGCAACGGCGGCGAGCCCTTCTGCAAAACCGCCTCGCGTATCGACAAACTGAAATGGAATTACCTGCTTACCTAATTTGTCTATGAAACCAATACGTTCATGAGGATGATCCGCAGACTTTGTCAAAACAACGGCGGCTAAGCCTTCTTGGAATAGTCCGCATTTGTCAAATTTGCAAGGAATCGTCAACTCTCCGTGAGTATTGACGTATCCCCACTTTCCTTTCTTGCAGACGGGAGCCAAACCCTCGCGGAAATCGGAAATCTGATCGTACTGATCCATGTTAATCAGGTTGCCGTGCCTGTCAGAATAGGCGTACTTTCGAGACCCAACTGCCATGACTATTGCACGGTCGTTATGGAAATTCCGAGCATAGGCAAGAGAAAGAGGTATTAGAAAGTGCCCTTTATCATCGATGAAGCCCCACTTACCAGCCTTGCGAACAGCGAGTAGTCCTTCGCTAAATTGCCACATTGAGTCATCGAATATTGGCTTAACAACGTATTTTCCATCAGTATTGATTACACCGTCGCAGTTTTTTGGTAGTCCATCCAGGTCTTTTGTGTCGATTGAAACTGACACCCTGGCGAGTCCGTCGTTAAAGTCATAAGCAGAGGCAAAAGTCCCTCCAATAGCTCGGTTCCTTGAATCGACAAAAACGTAACCGTGTTCCTCCTGCGAATATACTTTCGCTAGCCCGTTCGAGAAATAATTTTCACCGTAATAAAACCGGCGCAGCGGTAGTGCTTTCCCGGCAACATTAATAAATGCCGCTTCTTCTCCTGCGTTGCCCCTTTTTACGCACGCAAATCCTTCACGAAATGCACAAGCCGAGGAAAATTGAGTAGGCAGTCGAAAACGACCAGTTCCGTCAACATAGCCCCAACTATTGACTCGGCTGCGATCGATTGATTCCAATTTTAAGGCTGAGACTTGACTCGGGCAAAGTGAACAAGCGAGCAGTGCAGAAAATATCCATTTAGCAACTGAATTCAAATAGCCACCCAAAGTTGTGATTACTATTTTACGACAGCAGACCTCATGCTGCCCGGGAATATTTGAAGGCGAGCGGTATTATCACTGGCCCCAGTCATGGACTTTGTTGGGATGAGTTTGTACCCATGAACCAAAAATTTTTCAACGTTCAATTGGTGAGGCTTTAGAAACCAGAGCTTCTACCTCTGCGAAAATGTTATGTCCTAAGTTGATCGTTGATCGCTTATTCATCAAAATCGAGCCAGAAGAAAGCAATTGAAAGTTTTGGTGCTGTCGATTAACGAGACGAATAGTCGGCAACGCATGCGCGCTTCTCGTGAAAGGCGATGCGACTGTGAATTGTTCACCGACAACGCCACTCTTTTCATGTTGATGGTCCTCCACAACGTGCAATTTTATTCTGGACTTGTGATGGTCCCGCGGCATCGCTAGGCGCACTTGGTCGGCGCGTGCGTTATATTTGTCATTCTTGAATCGACGAGAACTTGACCAGCCTTAACGCTTTAAAAATCTCCATAGGGGCGATTCGCACTACTCCAGTCGATTTGGTACTGTAAGATTGTCGAGGCTGCGCGAGCAAGAGTCTATTAGAAAAATGCAAAACCGCCTGATAGCTGTTCTGACGGCAATTCTTCTCGCCCTCACGGTCTGCGGTATCGTTTTTCGCTTCGTCAATTTGACGCAAAAAGACTTCTGGCACGACGAATGTGAAACCGCTCTTGTGCTATCTGGGCACACCGAGTCCGACCTCGTTCAATACCTGAGCCACGGTCCTGTTTCGTTCGGCAGTCTGAGCAAATTTCAGAAAATAGGACCGGACAGCACAGTAACTAATATGTATAAAGTGCTTCGACAAGATGAACCGGGTCATGCTCCGGTTTTCTACATCCTCGAGTATTTGTTTTGTCTGGCCTTCGGCGCCTCACCTTTAACTATGCGCTTACTCACGGCTTTGCTCAGTGTCGCTCAACTGCCAATTATTTATTGGTACGCCCGCGAATTGTACGAGTCGAAAAATATCGCTCTTTTCACTGCCGCGCTCGCCTCTCTTTCACCCCTTCTTATTTACTACGCTCAGGAAGCCAGAGATTATTCCCTGGGCTTGCTCTTGATGTATCTCTCTGGTGCTTTGCTTCTGTCCGCCTTGCGCACAAACAACAAGCGGGCGTGGATCGGGTATGCGGCGACGATCACTGTCGGTCTCTATTCCTGGCTCTTCATGACGGTCGTCGTTGCCAGTCAAGCAGTCTTCATGCTTTGCTCGAAATGGAATTGGCAAGAGCGCTTGCGACCATTTTTGACAGCTTCCCTGACCGCCGCGATTCTCTTCGTGCCGTGGTTGTTGCACATAAATGGTAACCGCGAAAACTTTGCCAGAATCCATGACTGGCTGCAAGAAAAAGTCGGCATGTCCTCACTGATTCAAGCCTGGGTGGCCATGCCTAGTCGAGCCTTTGCTATATATGGTGACTTGACGCAAGCGATGGATCAGATGATCTTACTGCTCACATTTTTGATCATCGCCGCCACTGTATCAGCGATATTTTTAGCTCGGCAAAATCGAAAAATACTTCTGCCTCTTCTCACAGCCGCCGCGTGGATCATGGCCCTGGTCGGGCAAGATATCGTATGCGGTGGCATCCGTTCAATCTTTATGCGCCATCAAACCCCTATCCTGGGCAGCATTCTCTTGATTTTTCCAGCTCTGATTTTGTTGCTGTGGACACGCAAACGTCTGACTCTGAGAATTCTTGGACTCTTTGTCGCTGCCCAGATTCTTATGTGTGAATTGAACAGCAGTTGGTATCTCGTCAACACATCAGTGTGGCCGACCAAGTCGATTGTTCTTCGCTATCAATTGCCAGCGGCTGAGGAGATCAACACGTCACCTGGAGCTCTAGTGATTTGCCAACAAGCGATGATCAACGTGGGTGAAGTCCTCGGTCTCAGTCACGCCTTGAAGCCTGACACGAATTTACTCTTTGCTTTGACTGGCAAAAAGTTGGACCTGCCCCCGACTGCCAAGCAGCTCTATCTGTTTAATCCGTCGCCGGAGCTTGTCGATGAGATCGCCCTCAAGGGTTATACGGTGCGGGATATCGCCCACGTACACCATCTCAAATCGGCATCCGCCCCTTAACTCCAAGAAAAAGGCCGGGAGGAAAACCCTCCCAGCCACAATTTTTCTCTAAATCGCTTGCGCTATTTAGAAATCACCCATGCCGGCGCCTTGGGGCATTCCGGTCATTTTCTTTTCTTCCGGCACGTCCACCACGAGGGCTTCGGTGGTGAGGAACATAGCGGCAATCGAAGCTGCGTTCTGGAGAGCGCAACGCTCGACTTTGGCTGGATCGATGATACCGGCCTTCGCCATGTCGACGTATTCGAAGGTCATGGCGTTGAAGCCGAAGCCTTCTTTCTGCTCTTTGACGCGTTCAACCACCACTTCACCAGGCAAGCCGGCGTTGTCAGCGATCTGACGCACAGGAGCTTCAAAGGACTTGAGCACGATTTCGAAGCCGGTTCTTTCATCACCGTGCATCGATTCTTTGTGCTTTTCGAGCTTGCGAACCAGGCTGAGCAACGTGGTGCCGCCGCCAGGAACGTAGCCTTCTTCAACGGCTGCGCGAGTAGCATTGAGGGCATCCTCGAAGCGCAGTTTGCGATCTTTGAGTTCGGTTTCGGTCGCGGCGCCGACTTTGATTACGGCAACACCACCGGACAACTTGGCCAAACGCTCTTGCAGCTTTTCTTTGTCGAAATCTGAATCAGATTCTTCGATCTGACGCTTGATTACAGACACTCTCTTCTGCACGTCATCATGTGAATCTTTGCCGGCGACGATCGTGGTCTTGTCTTTGTT
>CAJCHQ010000566.1 GCA_903970295.1 Bryobacterales bacterium | reverse complement strand
GCTTAGGCTTAGCCAGGTATTGAGCGAGAAAGCCGAGGGCAGTGCTCAGAAGTACGACGCACCACGGTAACGCTGCCGCCGTAACATCGCAGCAAATAAAAACAAGTATCCAGAGAATGCTGGCAGAGACGACGAGCAAGGCAGCTAGCCGTTCTCTCAATGGCAATTTGACGCGATCGGCAAAAACAAAGCGCACCGGAATTGCGGCACCATCTACGGTGCCAGCGCTGAGCTCGGAAATTTGCGGTTCGCTCGAACCAGTCTCTGCTTGCACGCCTTGAAGTAACCGCTGGGACGCCTTCATGCTAGCACGAGCTGGATAGTAATCATGAGCTGGAAAGTCAGGAACAGCCGGCAATTGACGGTTTTCTGTTCGAACTTGAAAAGATGCTAATGCGACGAAAACCTTTTCGGCAGACGCCGATTAATGGTCTGATCTTGGATATTTCTGCGATTTTTCTGATGGAAAAGCCGTATGAGGCTGTCTTTGTACGTGATGTTCAACCGATATCGGTTGAGTTCTAACTTGCGAGAGCCACTCAGGACCTGGCTTCTGTCAGAAAATTCACCGAAAACTCTGACGAAATAGCTGCGCTAGTCGAGGGCAGACCGGCGCCGTGACCCAATTCAAGGTCACGGCGTCGGTGCGAGTACTGGCTTCAGTCCTCTATTTGCCCATAGCAGCGAAATAAACGGCACAAGCGTGGTCGATGTATTCGCGTGATAGTCGGGGGTCAGTCTGCAGGAAGGCGCACAGGTTGATCACCTGGTCGACGACGTCGCGTGGGTGGCAACAACGCATATTGCGCCTGCCGCTGCGATATTGCGATTCGATCAAGTAATTGACCGCCTCTTCGTTGTAAGGTACGCCTGTCCGCTGGCAGTATTGCAAGAAAATCCACTTGAACTCGTCTTCGGTCGGATTGGTGATGTTGATCTTGTACGGAATCCGTCGCAAGAAGGCTTCGTCAACCAGGTCCGATGGGTTCAAGTTGGTCGAGAACACCAACAACTGTTCGAACGGCACTTCCAGTTTTTTACCAGTGTGCAGCGTCAGATAGTCGACTCTTTTTTCCAGAGGGACGATCCAGCGGTTGAGGAGTGACTTGTGGTCGATTCTCTGTCTGCCAAAGTCATCAATCAGCAATAGGCCGCAATTGGACTTCAACTGAATCGGTGCTTCATACAATTTCGTACCGAAGTCGAATTGCAGTTCAAGCATGTCGATTGTCAATTCACCGCCTACCACCACGCATGGGCGCTGAATTCGAACCCAGCGGTGGTCATAGTCTCTCGGGTAGTTGGCAGCCGAGACTTGTTCATGGTTGTGAGAGTCATAGACCCGAATGATCTGACCGTCGATTTCTACCGCGTACGGAATGAAGATGTGACCCTTGAAACTTCGCACAATTCTTTCGGCGATCGATGTCTTACCGTTCCCGGCTTCACCGAACAAGAACATCCCGCGTCCGGAGTTGATCGCTGGACCAACCGAGTTGATTGTCCGGCGGTTGACCATGATGTCCGAGAACGCTACTTCCAGGTCGCGCGGTGTCACTGATTCTCGACGAATCGTTTGATACTTGAGCGAATCGATGTAACGGTTCCACGGCACCGGGCAGGCACCGACGTATGAGTTGTGATCGAAGTAAGAGCGAGCGCGGTCGCGTCCTTTTTCTGTCGGCGTGTATTCGTAGTCAGCTAGACCGCCTGAACTACGCACTTCGACGAGAAGCTGTTTCTTCAAGACTTCGAGAACTTCTTCGACAATTTTGAAAGGCAACATGGTTCGCGCAGCGATTTCTCGTCCTAGCGCAAAGTTCACCAAGTAAATGTCTTTGAGAATGAGTTCTTCTAGGAAACCTTCTTTCAAGCCGGTATCCTGAATCGTCGCCGGGTATGGCGGGACGAACTCCTGCTGCTGTTGTGTACCTGTTTTGACCTGTTGAACCATATGCTATCTCTCTTTGTTGCGCAATTGACCGGAATATAGCCTGATCACCACTCTATCGCGTAGAACCAGTTATTACTAGCCTCTCGCCGGCTATGACTTGTCAGTATATCGCCCGCGGGACAGACTGTGTATTTTAGACCCTATTTCACGAAGCTGTTTGTAGTTTTCCGGACTGTAACCCTGATCGCTGAATCTTTCTGCCGAATAAATGTCGATGAATTCTTTGAAAAGCCCGGGCAGTTCGGGGTGGAAAGTCTGACCGCTGTCTAAAAGTTCGAAAAATCTTTGCGTCAATTCGTCAGGCGTGTCGCTTGGCCGTCTCAATATTTTCATGCGCTTCAAATCTTCAACCAACTTTAAATAGAGCAATGTGGCTGGCTTGACGCCCTTGACCAGGCGCGGATTATTGCCCTGGGCACCAAGCCTAGCGAGAATCGATTTGGCCAGCAGGTAAATGAATGGAATCAGAGCCAAAGCGAAAGCAACCACTTGCCAGGAGACAGAAAAGTTTTTGCTGCGCCCCTTATCGGCATTTTTCGAACCGCCTCGCTCGGCGGCTGAACCCGCGCCAGATCGCGCATCGCCCGGTGAGCCAGGGTCATCTCCCGGGCTGCTGGCGGTCAAGTCCACGTTTACCGGCGAGATTGGTCCGCTCGGTCTGGCGCCGCGATGCGAGACTTCTTTCATGCGTATTTCGTAGGCTTGTTCGCTGCCTTTGCCAATCTGGCGGTCCATCTGGGAGGCTTCGAAAGCGATCGATGCGGCCTGGAAAGTTTGTTTGATCGCCGATAGAAGCGGGTTTTCCTGTTTGGGTTGCTCGGGCATGGTCCCGGTCGGGGTGGCGTCGAAGGGCACCCAGCCAAGACCCGGCTCGAAAATTTCGCCCCAGGCGTGACCGTCTTTGCCCCGAATTTCTCTCCACCCCGTCCGCGTATTCAGTTCCCCAGGGCTGTAACCACCCACGCAGCGCGCTGGAATTCCGGCCAATCTGCACATGACAACGAAGGCGGATGAGAACTCACCGCAGGCGCCTTCTTTCTTACGAAAGAGAAAGTCGGCCACCAGGTCATGCTCCTTGTCTTCCACATAAGGGGCTGTGGAGTACTTGTAGTGGTAGCGCAAATACTTGCAGATACGCTCGGCTTTGCTGAACCAGGTGCTTTCGCCTGCGGTGATTTTGTCGGTGAGCTGCTTCACTTCGGGCGGAATAGTCTCGGGCAATTGCAAGCAATTAGGCATAGTTTGGCGTGTCTTGGCTTGGTCGGCACTGCTCAACTTGGTCTGGCGCAGCTGATTTAAATCCCAATCAGGTACCTTGGAACGCACCCGATAAGTGATATCTTCCGGCAAACCTCGCTTACAACGCAAAACCCCATACTCATCGACCGAGATTTGTTCTTTGCCGATATCGATTTTTTGCGGAACATAGGCGGCTGGAACTACCTGACCAAGCGGTATTTCGCAAGTGATTTCTTGCTCGACTTCATCGGCACGATAATTGGCCGGCAAGAATAGTGAAGGCACGCCGCCCAATTCTGCCCATTCGCCGTCCAGGCGTTGGCAAATCGCCGGCTGTCCGTGCAGCGAAGCCCGCCAGCGAGAGCCGTCATAGCTGTCATAAACCATGCGCTTAAGATAGACCAGGCGGTTAGAGAGCACAGTCATGTAGACATCGTTGTCGTGCGAGACGGCTTTTTGGTCGCGGAAAATGAGATCGTCGCTTTCCACCATATTCGGTTTCGGTTTGGCTTGACCGCCGCCGAATGGTCCGGACTCTTGCTTGTCGCCAGTACCCTTGCCGCCGTTGTCACTGGGTTTGGTATTGTCGGGCGCCGGCTTGTTGCCAGTGCCACCAGGTGCTTTTTTGTTTTCGCCTTGCGCTTTGCTACTGGCACTGGCGTTGGCATCTGGTTTTGGCTGTGCTTTGGTTGAAGCTCCCGGGGCAGCACCATTTTTGTTTTGCGGATTCGCTTTCTTGCCGGCCGCTTTGTCCCCGGCACCTTTGCTGGCACCATTCTGACCGGCTCCCCCCTTACCACCGCTGCCTCCGGAACCATCTTGGCCATCGCCTTTGCTGCTGTGACTGTCACCGCCAAAGAGGCCGCCACCACCCAGACCGGCCAGGAACGAATCACTGAAGTGCACCGGCGAGCTATGGAATCGGGCCGCTACCAAATCGAACAGCGAGTCGACGCGAGGCAAATTGAGAAAGAGAAAAAGAGCCAGAGCCGGCAGCGCGCAGATCGGTAAAAGTGCCGAACCGGAAGTGCTGCGCAAAGGCTGATCCTGAGCCATGGCGGGCGGCGGATGCTGGGCCCCCTCACCGGCTTTTGTGCGAGCGACGGATTCGAAATAAAGAAGTACGGTGGCGAGCACAATCACGCCCACGACAAAGCCGCCGAATGGCAGATCTCTCCCCAAAACTGCGGTGCAGGCGAATAAGCCCATGGCGATCAAGGTCGAAATATTGATGTCGCTGCGCGCTCTCAGGTCGAAAGTGTGAAGTGTTAGAAGTCCAGCCAGAACGTGGATGAAAGGCGTCAATCCTTCCAGCTTGTTCATGTGATACTGACCGCTTATCTCCTGAACGAATTTCAAAATCACTGCCGCCAGTCCGACTGTGATGGCGATCACCAGCCACTTCGGCCGTTGCTGGCGCATGAAGTAGCTGACATAGCAACCAGTGACCGCGAACCATAAATAAAGGAACGATAGAAAGAGGGGCATTTGCGTGTAGGCACAGGATGCCGCAAGGCAAAGCAATGTCATCAGCATGCTCACCACTCGCAATGGAATGGAATCTTCTGCCGGTTCGATCGCTGCTTCCGCCGTCATAGTTGAGCGATGTCCTCGCTTCCGTGCACCAGTGAGATTACGCGTCCTAATGGATTACCGCCTGGTTGGCGCCGATTGACGATGCCCATTTCGTGCAGCGGCATGTGAACGTTCTGGATGGCGACGCCGCTGGCTGCTGAAAGTGTGCGCGGAATAACGGCCAACTCCACAGCCGTATCGGGATCGCAGTCGACGCTACCGTGCGACGGGTCGGCCGGGCGCACCGTCAGTAGTGCCAATCTCGAATCTTCTCGTAGTTGCGGCACCTGTTCTTCTTCGAATTCTTCGATTTGCAAAGGCTCGACCCTGGCTAGTAATTCGGCTGAGCGAGCCAGTCCTGAAGGTACTGCGGGCATGTCGGCCATGAATGCCGGCAATTGATAGGCTTCGGTATCGAGATCGGGAAGCACCATAAAATCAGGCAACAAGCCTACTCGGTGACCGAGGTGAATGAGCGAGTGCGTCAAGGAAACTGCCAACTCGAATTGCTCTTCTGTTTTCCAATCGGCCTTCAAATTCAGAAGCACATCAAATCCCGGCACTCCTTCTGCTTCGAAGTCCCGCACGAGCAACTTGCCGCAACGCGCACTCGATGCCCAGTGAACAATGCGCGGGCTGTCTCCGTGAACGAATTCGCGAATGCCTTTGACCGAAGTAGTGGGAGCGCGGCTACTCATTCTGCTCACCAGTAGACCGATCGGGGCATCAGTGGCGGCCCGAATTCGATATAGAAAATTACCCTCCATCAATTCCATTTCCGGATAGACAGTCAAGGTTGGTGTGGACGCATTTTCATCGCGATTGGGCACCGATTTTCGTGACCACCAGCACATACCAAAAGGGAAGCAAGAAAAAACTTCGATCGCGGCCAAACGATAAACGCCTCGTTTCAGAGCCGGTGTAGTGGCGAAAACGACGAGCTCGTCGGTCAAGTCGGAGACGATGATCGGTTGCAATGTGCACGGACGCGTGTCGTTGGTTCTGAGATAGATTTTGACCATCAGCCATTTGATTGGAAAAAGAAAAGCGAACGGGCCGAAAAAGCCTCGACGGCTGAGCACCACTTTCAGAGGCACTCTTTCTTTGCAAACCGCATGCGGTGGCATCGTGCAGGTCGCTTTCGTATCGAGAACAGCCACCATCGGAATGATCGTGCCTAAGAGAAATGCCGAAACAACGGCTCCTGCCAGGAAGTAATACCACTGATTCAAAGTTTCGCCGGCAAATATATAAAGTATCGGCAATACCAGAAGGGTGACGATAAAGCGCGGCTCCAACCACAGTGTTGGTGCTGTCTGGCTGCCGAAAATCGGCAGGCGCATGGCCTTCAGTCCACCTTCTCGCGGAGCTTCCCGGCTCCTAGACGGGAACTGCAACTTGTTCCAGTACCCGCTCAATAAGCTCTGCATGGCTGACGCGATTGTCTCTCAATTTGGGGATCACTCTATGACCAAGAACGCTGGGTGCCAGCGCCTTCACATCTTCCGGACGAACAAAATTGCGACCGTCCAGAAATGCCGCGGCCTGGGCAGCCCGCATCAAAAGTTGACTGCCGCGGGGACTTACCCCCAGGACGATGGCCGGATATTTACGCGTCGTGTTGACGATTGTCACTATGTAACGCTTGATCGACGGCTCAACATAGATTGCTCGTATGGCAGCGCGAGCTTGCAGAACTTCTGATTCAGTGAGCACAGCTTCGACCGTGAAGGCATCGTCCTCGAGCGTGCGGTCGAGAATTTCTATCTCATCCTCTATCTTCGGGTAGCCTAGAGATAGTGAGAGCATGAAACGGTCTAGCTGCGCTTCTGGCAGCGGGAATGTGCCATGGTATTCAATTGGGTTTTCGGTGGCGATGACGAAGAAAAGCTCAGGTAATTTGCGTGTGGCACCATCTGTGGTGACTTGATTTTCTTCCATAGCCTCGAGCAAGCTCGATTGTGTCCGGGGTGTCGCTCTGTTGATTTCATCAGCCAGCAAGATATTGGTAAAGATAGGACCGGGAATAAATCGAAAATTTGATTCTTTTTGATCGAAAATACTGACGCCGGAAACGTCTGAGGGCAGAAGATCAGGCGTGCACTGAATGCGTTTGAATGAGGCGTGCACGGACATAGCCAGACTCTTGGCTAACAATGTTTTGCCTACGCCCGGGACGTCTTCAATCAGGACGTGACCGCCAGCTAGAAACGCGATCACGGCTAATCTGGTTGCATGTGCCTGTCCGACCAGGACGTTATTGACATTTCGCAGCAAGAGTTGGGCTTTGTCGCTTAGTTCCGAAACGGCCATGGCGTTGGCTTTGGTCCCAGTAACAATCTCACTTTGTTTCACACGCTCTCCTTTCCCACAGTCAAGCGTAGCCCAGAGGCAGGCGCTATACGACCGTTATGCCCGGCGATTTGAATTTATATGCGCTCCCAGCCCCCTCTCGTGATATCGGACACTCAGAAAAAGAGGCGACAATGGCTGAGCGGGATGCCGGACAGGTGATCGAATTCCATGCGGGCATGGCAAGAGGGCGCATGCTAAACTGCTCCAGTCGATTGACCGCGCGCCCGCTTCGTCCGGTTTCTGTACGGATTTCGGAGTGCCTATTGGCGGGCGGCGGAAAGTGCAGGTGTTCATGGCTCTCACATTTCAGCAAGTAATACATGAGCTAAATGCTTACTGGGAGAAGCAGGGCTGTGTGATCATGCCTGCGTACGATTTAGAGAAGGGCGCATCGACGATGAGTCCAAGCACTTTTCTCAGAGTTATCGGACCCGAACCCTGGTTCATGGCTTGCGTCGATTCCTGTCGCCGTCCCACAGATGGTCGCTACGGTGATAATCCCAACCGCTTGCAGCACTATTTCCAATACCAGGTGATCCTCAAGCCTTCGCCCGATGATGTCCAAGATCTCTATCTCAAGAGTTTGGCAGTGCTCGGCATCAATCCCCTCGAGCACGATATTCGCTTTGTCGAAGATAACTGGGAATCGCCGACTCTGGGCGCCTGGGGTGTCGGTTGGGAGGTTTGGCTGGACGGACTGGAAATCACCCAATTCACTTATTTTCAACAAGCCGGCGGGCTCGATGTTAAGCCAGTCGCGGCCGAGATTACTTATGGCGTCGAACGGATATCGATGTACTTACAGAATGTCGATAGCGTCTACGATCTGAAATGGAACAACCGCGTCAGTTACGGCGAAATCTATCACCGCAACGAGGTCGAGCAGTCGACCTATAATTTTCAAGAAAGTAATCCTGAGCTTTTGCAAAAACAGTTCTCCCAACACTATGAAGAAGCTCAACGGTTAATTGAAAAGAAATTAGTCATGCCTGCTTACGAGCGCGTTCTCAATTGTTCGCATTGTTTCAATCTGCTTGATGCTCGCGGCGTTCTCGGTCGAGATGAACGGATGGCCAATATTTTGCGCATTCGCCAGCTTTCC
>CAJCHQ010000565.1 GCA_903970295.1 Bryobacterales bacterium | reverse complement strand
CGTCATCCCAGCTAACCGCCGATAAATCGGTCAATGTCTCGAGAAAGCTGCGGGTAGGCACATGATAAGCATATCCGAGTGCCTTGACCTCACATTCGAGGGCTCTGATCAAAGACGTCAATGATGGATTGACCACGGATGACAAATCGGAAAGATCACGTTCGCGTCCACCGAGAAAACCGAACAACAGAAGCAGCGGACGGATAACCCGCTCCAACTCGGCAAAGCCGCGCTCCAGCAAATTGGAGGCGGGCACGAGTGATTGCGACAGCGAAGTCGTAGTGCTCAACGCACGTCGGGTCTCGTTACGGCTGTTGCCGCACATGCTCACCTTGTCGCGAGCGCCAAAAATACGCAGATTGCCGTTATCGATCCGAGCGCAGTCAAACAATGCACCGAGTTCGAGGACATTCAACTGGCAATCGACCTTGGCTCGCTTGAGTTGATCTGCGAACTGAAGACCGCCGCCCAGAGGCGCGTTTAGAAGCAGAATCGACTGACCACTGCTGAACTCAGCTTTAAGATTACCGATTATGGCACCGTATTCGGTGGTAGGCGCAGCAATCAATATGGCGCTGGACCCTTTTATACTTTCGCCGGCCTGCGAGGAAACATTTTGAAATGTTACTGTGGATTTCCTGCTCACCTTCGCACTGCGTTCGATGAGCTCAACACTGTTAGGCAGCGGACGGGCTTTATTCGAATTAGTTGATGTGTCTACGTATATCTTTAGATTACTGGTGTCACCCGCCAATAAATATCCAGCCGCCAACGATACCGCGCCATCACCGATGATGCACAGACTTGTATCAAAGCCGAGAAAGGAGATTGAGGCCAAAGTTGCAGCTGTATGGGATAGGCTGGCTGGTTGTGCCGATGTAAGCATTGTTATCCTCCGCCGCGAGCGGCATTGTCACTGGCGAACGTTAGGGTTAACGTTTAGTAAATGACCGCCTTCGCAACTGCACCAGCATAATCACCGTTCGATCGGAACACAATACCTACAGCGCATGTTTAATTTGAATTGTAATGAATGAGCGTCTCGATATAATCTAGACGTCCTTTCTGCCCTATACCAGGCTGAGTTTCACGCGGAGCGACGATGGCAAAGATCTATTACGAAACAGACGCACATCTTGAATCAATTTCGGATCTCGTGATCGGCGTGATCGGTTACGGCAATCAGGGCCAGGCTCACGCCCTCAATCTCAGAGACAGCGGGCTATACGTCAGGGTTGGAGCAAAATCAGGCAGCCGCTCATCTGAAGCAGCACAACGCGATCACTTTCAACCGGAATCGATCGAAGCAATCGCCAGCAACAGTGATGTAATCGCATTGATGTTGCCCGATGAAGTCATGCCTGATGTATATACAAATTCAATCGAGCCATATCTATCGACGGGAAAAACTTTTGTCTTTGCCCACGGTTTCGCTGTTCATCATAAAACATTACGCCTGCCTGACTCTTGCGATGTAGTTCTGGTAGCACCCACCGGACCAGGCCGACAATTACGCTCACTTTATTTAGCCGGGCGGGGACTGCCGGCACTCGTTGCCGTGGCCGAGAACCCCTCAGGCCTTGCCATGGCGAAATGTCTGGCATATGCGAAAGCGATCGGGTGCACCAGGGCTGGTTGCATCGAAACGACTGTGGCGGAAGAAACGATCACAGATTTGTACTGTGAACAAGCAGTTCTGTGCGGCGGTATTCCGGAATTGATCAAAAAAAGTTTCGACACTCTGGTGGCATCAGGCTATCAGCCCGAACTGGCATATATCTCGTGCTTGAAAGAAGTCAAGCTTATTGCCGAATTACTATTCGAGTTCGGCATTGATGGCATGCGGCTCGCGATTTCCAACACCGCCAAATATGGTTCAGCTATCGCCGGTCCCGAGCTCGTCAATAATGCTACGGAACAACGCCTGGCAACCATTCTGCGGCGGATCGAATCGGGACAATTCGCCCGTGACTTCATGCGTGAAGCAAGCCAGGGTATGCCTACATTGAAAAGCCAGATTTACACCGAGCGCCAATCAAATCTGGCTCGCACTGGGCGTGCGCTTAAGCAAGTGCTGCGATTTTGAAGGGCAACTACGAGGTAACTAACGAACCACTAATGTGTCGATCATCCAGACTTCTTTGAACTTAGATGCGACCAGAAGTACCATCGGCTTGCAAGCCTGCGTCAACTCCGCCAATGTGTCGACGTCGCAAGCAACGAGATATTTCAGATCCACGCCTGGAATAGCAGCCAGACGATCACGTCCTCGAGCTAGCGCAGGGCCGAGCGCGTCAGGGCTTTTCTCGCAGGCATCACGAATTTCAGTCAGCGTTTGGTACAAAACCGGTGCTTGCTGCCGCTGTTCCGCTGTTAAAAGCACATTGCGTGAACTGCAAGCCAGTCCATCTTTTTCTCGAACTGTCTCAACACCGACAATGGTTACCGGTAGGTGCATATCAGACACCATTTTCTTGATCACAGCCAACTGCTGATAGTCCTTCTCGCCGAAGTAAGCGACATTGGGCTGGACGAGATTGAACAAGCGTGCCACGACGGTCGCTACACCAGAAAAGAAGGCGGGACGATACTGCCCGTAGAGCGATCGCTCCAGTGCCGCCGGTGGTACCACTTTCGTAGTAGTTTCTTGTCCCCCAGGATAAAGCACATCGACCGTCGGACAAAAAATCACGTCGACGCCGGCTGCTTCACACAGCTGACTGTCTTTCTCGAATGTTCGCGGGTATTTGTCGAAATCTTCGGTTGGGCCGAATTGAAGTGGATTGACGAAAATCGAGACGACTACTTTTTGACAAGTTTGCCGAGCCTGGCGAATCAAGGACATGTGTCCTTCGTGCAAAGCCCCCATAGTGGGCACAAAGCCGATTTGTGGTCGGTCGCTCGCCAGAATCTGGTTTCGATCGGATGCGGCGCCGTGCGTAAGCGTCTCTTGCCAGGCACTCAGAGAGCGCCGGTCGCGAATCACCTGCAGGTTAGCTCCGGTCGATCTTTTCACTTCAGGTTACGACTGGCTCCTCTGCCATCTGTACCACCTGGAAAGGCAGCGCGCCGATGATGTTACCGTCTACTTCCAGGATAAACAAGTAACTGCCCTCTGTATCAAAGGTCAACCCCGTAAAGGCGTTGATGATTTTGTGCGTGACATTCTCGTTAGGCAGCGGCTGAACCGGCGTCATGGGCGAATAAGCGATGACCTCGCCCTTAGGATTAGCGACTTTGAACTGGTAATTGAACTCTTTGCTCACTCCCGTCAGCTGTGCAAAGCCGTAGATGAGCGGCAATGTCACCGGAAAGGTCGGGGATATTACACCGCTGTGGATATTCACACAAGAGATCGCGTCACGACGCAGAACGTCTTGCAGGATGAGTTCGCACAGGATAATTCCAATAAGTTGTGGCTGGTCGCCCATGATTGTCTCGCTTTGCTTGTTCTGCCCAATCTTCTGGAATTATACTAGGAGCAAGTGCTTGGGTTCATCGGAGTTCATCGGTCTTGATCGACCCGGAAAAAATGACTTTAGTGCAATTGAGCATGCTTTGCTTCGCCGTCCTTATGGCGATCTTCTTCCTGTGCCGCTGGATTGACTTCACATACCAGTACTGAACGCTCCCCGGTCGAGCTATTGTCAAGCGGTTGTGCGAACTGAGCGAGGTCTCTAAGCACATGGCGCCGCTGATCAACCTTCCCTGAACCACTACTAAGCTTATGAGTCAGTTGTTTAGGCTTTCAATCTTGCTTTTATTGACAGGCGTTGATTACTCTTGGGTACTTGTTTATTTCATCACCGCGTCTAAATCTCCCGTCTAATTCCGCGCACCTAGCCCCAGCTTTCACCTGATGGCGCACAATTAGTGTCAATAGTGGAGACTTACCGCCGCATCACGCTCGAATCACAAACTTCAATGAGCCCATTGTGTCAAATCACACAGGCTTAGCAGCGTCGACACATAGGTGTCGATGGCAGAACAGTAGCACCGCTGCCGGTGCCCGCCGATCGGGTCAGCCGAATCGACGAGACAGAGGTCATTCCGATGGTCACCCAGGACAAAAAACCCGTTTACACGATCGCCATAACCGGCTTACCCCAAGTCGGATTGTCGCTGGTCGCTGATTATCTCAAGCAACAGCAACGCATCGCAGTGATCGACCTGGAAGCAATTCCACTCGAACTCTACCTAGGTCCCAACTTCACAGACGTGAACGAATGGACCGGCGAAAGCGTTGTTTCACCTAACCCCGCTTATGCAGCTCTTCGTCAAGAATTCGGTTCGGACCTGGTCAATGTCATCAACGGCCCGATCAATCGAGACCTTCTCGCCGCCCGGATTAACGAAGACGAAACGACTTTGCGCCAGTTTCATGCCATCGTTCACGCCGGTGTGCGCACGAGAATGTTGCAGAAACTCGAACTGGTCAAATGTCGAATTGCTTTCGTGCTCGTGCCTTATCTCACTGAGCACAACATGCACAATCAGTTTCAAGAAGCCTGGTATGTTGCATGTAACCGCCCTACTCACATCAAACGTGTAGTCAGCGCAAGAAAAATCAGTCCTGCGCAAGCGCGACAATTGATCACCAGCAACCACTTACCTCAAGCCGAGAAATCGCGAAATTGCAGTTACGTGATCGACAACTCGGCTGAACCAGCGCTGACTTACGCTCAAATTCGAGGGCTGCTGCCTCAGGCTTTCAAACGTGCGCGAGCCTTCAGAAAAACTTCTCAGGCTAAGCCCACATCTGATTCGGCAGCATAGCTCAGCAAACTTTTCACTTAACCATGACGCGCAGCCGACGGTCCCCAGCCGTCGATTCCCCGTTGCCACAGGAGGCATTCGCCATGACCGATTCCGATCCCACAAATCCGCCGACCTGTGCGCGTCCCGACTCGGACACTCACACGGAAGGTACCCGCAGAAGCACCCTCAGTTATCTACGTGATTTCATCACCGCCTGCGCCGACCGCACCCTTGAAAGTCTCGGAAGCGGTAACGGCTCTCGCAGAGCATCGACGACGATGGATGTCACCCTCGACACGGAAAACACCTCGCCGCCGGCCAACA
>CAJCHQ010000564.1 GCA_903970295.1 Bryobacterales bacterium | reverse complement strand
ACGGAACGCTTCAACGACCTCAAAAGGTTGGCCGCAAAATGCATTGTTGATCTACCGATGAGTAAGCTCCCAAGCGTTTAACGCTTTTGTAACGTTAATTCGAATGTCGTTCTCTACTATCTGAATCGTTACTGGGCGTTCAGCGTATTCTCAGGGAGAAAAGGGGCAGACTCTGAGGAATCTCGCCCAATTGGTATCCCCGTTGCCGACACAAGCTTTCAATTCAAAAAGACCCCTACCGCAGCCCGGAAACTCCTCTTGTCTCCTTGCGGTTTCAAAACGGAACCGCGATCAATGCTCTGACCGATCAACCTCTCGGCTCCTGGGGGCTGACGTTGGACGAACCAAAGCTAATGTTCTTCGATTTATTTGGCCCGAAACGCGATTAAGCGATTTCTTGTTAGCCAAGATTGCATCGAATTCAGTGCATTGCCACGATATTATCCGAACCAGAACCAATCATCCATGCACTCCTTTGCCTTGGGAGAAGAATGCTGGAATGTTTGCTGTACTTGTCGCTCCAGGTTTTCCATCCTTACTTTTCAACCGGCAGTAGTGTTCTTCAGCTCACTCGACGTTTTCTGTGTCAAAATTTTGCCAGAACAACGCGCTGAGGTTCACACAGTAATGGAATTTCTCGACCAATTGCCGCTCTGGGGATTTTTCGCCTTCAGCGTCCTGGTTGCGATGCTTTGCGTCGAAGCTGGTCTCGAACTCGGAAAGCGCCATCAAAAGACGAGCGCCCCCACCGACAATCATGCCGCGCTAAACTCCATGGTCGGGTCGGCGCTTGGCCTTCTCGCTTTTCTTCTGGCATTTACGTTCAGTATCGCCGCGGCCAGATTTGAGGATCGCAGACAATTGGTTGTCCAGGACGCAAACACGATCAAGAAAACATATTTGCTTGCTGACTTTCTCGAACAGCCGGGCCGAGACTCGATCAAAAATACATTGCGGCAATACGTTCAGTACCGAATCGATGGGCTTAAAAGTCCTCAGAACGTCGCGCCGACTTTCGCTAAGTGTACTGATTTATGTAATCAAATGTGGACGGAAGCTGTGATTTATGGACACAAACATCCGGATTCGCAATTCAGTGGTCTGTTTGCCACGGCTTTATCCGAAATGGTGCAGGTGAACGCGCGAAGAGAGACGGCCAGACTCACGGCGCGCGTGCCTAAAAGCGTCTGGTTATCGCTTTTCGTCGTGGCCGGATTGTCGCTGGCGGGGGTCGGCTATTACTGCGGATTGGGCAGCACTCGCAGCTGGCCGGCGCGAATCATGTTGGTTACATCCTTCGCCACCGTTATGCTCCTGGTCGCCGACATCGATAGACCGGGCGAAGGCACAATAACGGTAAGCCAGAAACCCTTGGAAGAACTCAGCCATGAGATCGGCTCACCTTCACAATGAGAACAAGCTCGATCGTAATCGACAAAATCTATGCTAAAAATTCTGCGGCAGATGCTCTCTAGACTCGAGTTCCGAAGTTCTCGATCTCGATCGGTGCCAACTGATCGGCAGGTTGGAAGCCGAATATTCGTGCATAGAACAAAAATTCAGCATCGATGGTGCGGCTGATATTTTCGGCTTTCCGAAATCCATGTTGCTCGCCTTCGTAGGCGATGTAGCAGACGGGCAAACCTTTCTTACGCAATGCTTCGACCATGATCTCCGCCTGATCTGGTGGCACTACCTTGTCTTCTGTTCCCTGGAAGAAGATAATCGGACACTCTAGTTGATCGGGGAAGTTTATCGGCGATCGTTTGTAATAGACTTCCCTGAAGGCAGGATATGGTCCGACCAATCGATCGAGGTAGCGTGATTCGAATTTGTGAGTGTCCTGGGCGAGACTTTCTAAATTACTGACGCCGTAATGACTGGCTCCGGCAGCGAACACCTTACCGAAAGTGAGTGCGCACAAAGTCGTATAGCCGCCGGCACTGCCACCAGTGATGACCATCCGCTTTGGATCGACGAGACCTTTCGCCGCGAGGTATTTGGCCGCATTTTCGCAATCCTCTCGGTCGATTACGCCCCAATGCAACGTCAGGCGCTGACGATATTGCCGCCCGTAATTCGAACTGCCACCGTAATTGACATCAATGACAGCAAATCCGCGACTCG
>CAJCHQ010000563.1 GCA_903970295.1 Bryobacterales bacterium | reverse complement strand
TGAGAGCCGCGGCTCTAGCCATTCTGCGTTTGACTAATTCACGCGTCTCTATAGCTTGACCGTAGGTCTCACGGAAGTGCGACCAGGGAAACATGTTGGCAAGCATCACACGCATGACTCCGGAAGATGCCGCACAAAGCGCTAGCCGACCAAGGTTTAAACCGTGATAGGCAATCGTCAAGCCATCACCGATTGGTGGCACGAGAAGATTTTCTTTGGGCACCGCGAAGTCCTTGAAAATCAAGCCCTGGTTATATGTGTGTTTGAGTGCATGTAAGCCATATTTGTGGATCTTGAAGTTCTCGTTTTCTTGTGCTGGCAATTCAGCAATCAAGGCGGCCGGCTTGCCGTCGATCTGGCAAACGATACCAACCATGCGTCCGGGCACGCCGTTGGTGATGAACAATTTTTCGCCGTTGATAATGTATTTGTCGCCTTTCAAGACGGCTTTCGTACGCAATGCCGTCAAATCAGAGCCGGCGCATGGCTCGGTCAGAGCAAACGCAGAAATAAATTTGCCGCTAGCGAGAAGAGGTAGAAGTCTGGCCTTTTGCTCCTCGGTACCGAATGCTTGCAAGGGATCGACGGCGCCTATACAACCATGGACCGATGCCAAGCCGGCAGTGGTCGGATCGATAGTCGCGACTCTGGCTAGAAAATTCATAAACTGACGCACTGTCGCGCCCTGACCGCCGAATTTTTTCTCGATAAAGATGCCCCAGTAACCGAGTTCGCCCAGCTCGGCAATAATCTCATCCGAAACTTTGCCCTTGTCGTCCCAGATCGTTCCCGCGTCGCGATGCTTCTTGAGCAGAGCTAATGACTTGGTCATCGCCTCGTTATTTAGTTCAGCCATTTTGGGTGTGCGGAACAGGTCAATCGGCACCTCGCCTTCCCAAACCGATTTATGAATCGGACTGTTGACGGTTTTGTACTGAGGCGCGAACATCGCTTCCACCTGATCGTCAGCCCGATCGACAGCGCCAGTGCGTGTTGCTTCTTCTTCAGATTTGCCGCCCAGGCGCAGGGCAGTTTCAGCAAAACTTACATCCTGATTCGGATCTTTAGTTGATGTCATATGAAATCGCCTTCCTTGAGCTGATGCTATGGTCATCATAACAAAGCACGAGACACTCCAGGAAATCGACAATCAGCCGCTGCTTGCCGAAATTCTCGAACGCTTCTGGTGGAAAGCCTGGCAGTCGAGTGCCGGCCACTGTCTCAGTGAGGTCTAGGTAATCATATCGATGCGCACTGGCGGATCGAATTTATCGTCGCAGGTGATAGTGAAAGGTCTGGCGTGCAAAATCGACCACAAGTGTTGACCGGCCATAATCCAGCGCCAACCATGCAAAAGAGGCAGCTGTGATTTTTCTCGTCCTTCCTCGCGGAATACTCGCACAAGGGCTTGCACATCGTCGCGAGTGCCAACTAACTCAGTCGCCAGATCGGCATCGTAGGCAAAAACTTTCAGGACGGCAAAGAGCATATCGGCAATCAAGACGTCTTTCTTCGCCGGCATGCGCGATGACGGCCAGATTGGCAATTGTGATTCTGGCGTTTTCAGCCCGATCTCAACGGCCGCCAAAATCGCCTGACCAAAGTTTTTTACCTGGTCGGGACGAATCGATCGCACGCGTTGAATCTCTGCGGATTGACGCGGAGGACGTCTGCACAATTCCAACAATGTATTGTCCGAGAGGATGCTTTTGAGCGGCTTATTTATGCGGGCAGCTTCTCGATTGCGCCATTCGCATAGTGCTTGCAAAACGGCCAATCCGCGACGATTGAGGCTGCTCGAACCTTTGACCCGCAAAAAGTCGAGGCTGTGGTCGCGTTCGTAGCGAGCCGCGTCGACATATCTTTTGCATTCTTCTTCCGCCCAGGTCAGACGGCCAAGCTCCTCTAAATTGCTGCGCAGGCGATCGTAGATCGGCAAAAGATGACAGACATCGTCGACCGCGTACTTCATTTGCGCGTCCGTCAACGGTCTG
>CAJCHQ010000562.1 GCA_903970295.1 Bryobacterales bacterium | reverse complement strand
GAACGCATAGTCAGGTTGGGAAACAACAACCGCCGGGGTATTGCAAGGCGGCACTCGCCGCTGCGCGCTGTCGTCGAAGCTGCCTAGATCGTGATCTAGGAGAGCATCTTGGATAAGAGAAGGGCGCGGCGCATCATAGCGCGGCGCCAAGCCCTAATACATGGACTGTCGGCATGTGCACTAAATTAGCGCGAGATTCCTCAATCATCCGTTCGATTTCTTTCAGAGCTTTCTTGCTGGCGCGAATTTCTTTTGTGTCAATGTCGCCAGCTTTCGTCTCGGAATCAATATCTGCAACTAGCATTTGTCGACATTTTTCAAGCTCATCTAAAGTCGGAGGTGTATGCATTTGAAAACTCCCGTGTGTTTCCCGTCTAGGACACGGGCCACCCTTAGACCCAGTTCGATGCAGAAAGTTCCACGTCAGCTAACAGCCGCATGCTAACGCTTACGGCCAAACAGTGACGGGTTAATATCTACAGCTGGAAACGGCACGATAGAGGCAGCCTGAAGGCGCGCCAACGTTTTCTTGGCGCGTTGCGCAACAAAGGGGTTGTCGTCTTCAGTCAGCATATTCAGCACAGCCACATCAATGTTGTGGTTCTCAGCAATTGCGTACCTGAGATCAGCGTTTTCATCTTGAGCGAGTAGCAAGACTGTTTCGGATCGGGTGCTTGGATGGTCTGCCACGGCTATACGAACCCCAACATCAGCATGAGCAGCTAGCTTCATCAAAGCAGTACTAGAGGTATCGGGCTGTTCTGCGACCGCCTTACCCCAACAAGGCGTGGAGTTCAGCCAATTTATTTGAGCAGCCATTTCTAACCATGGGGTCTGTAGAGACTAGACCAGGCATAACGAGCAGCTCGAGCTAAATCCGAATCATGATGCGCGTCATTTGAAGCCTTTATCTGTCACTTGCAGCATACTCGTTTCTATGGAGACCGGCTCTAAATCTTAAGAATTGAGGACTCGTTGTCTTGGTGCGCAGTGAAATGCTGAGACAAAGAACAGCGGTGAAGCTTCAAGACTCTCCTCTTAAGCTGTCAAAATCCTGAAAAGAATAGTGCTCAAGTCCTGTGGCATTGAGTCAATGTGTGCCAGGAGGTTTAGTTGCCACCTTGACTGACTTGTGGTCTGACTTATGATCAGATTTACGATCCGGCTTCGAATTGCCTTTGTCATTCAACCGGTTTTCGACCGGCGAATGTCGCTGACTGAGTGAGCCCTCACCAACAAAGGTGACACCGACCTTAGCAATTCTTCTGCCGCTCATAGCCGTTATACAAAAACGGTACTCTCCATATTCGATTTGATCGCCAATCGTGGGCAGACTGCCTTTTTGCTGGATGATAAAGCCAGCTAAAGTCTGGTATTTGGCCTGGGCTTCCATCGGCAAATGCGGCACTCCCATCATCTCTTTCAGTTGATCGATGGGCAAGAACCCGTCCAAAAGCCATGAACAATCAACCCTTTGCAAGGTGGCTTGGATAGGTTTGTCAGGCAAGTCTAATTCGCCGACAATCGCCTTGAGCATATCGGTCATCGTGACCACGCCCTCTATACTTCCGTATTCATCGAGAATGACTGCGATGTGAGTGCCACTATCTTTGAACATTTCGAGCACTTGCAAAGCTGTCGTCGTGGCCGGCACGAACAGTGGTTGCTTCAAGCAAACATTCAAATCGACAACCGCGGAAAGCACAGGCTGTGCCAGAACTTGCTTGGTAAAGACATAGCCGTGCAAATGATCGAGATCATTCTCAGCCACAAGCAACCTCGTCGGCGGTGAGGCAGCAAGCTTCAACAGGATATTCTGATGCGAGTCATTTTTATCTAACCAGAGAAGCTTGGGTCGTGGCGTCATCAATGCTGTAACTGGGCGCGCACCAAGCCGCAAAACTCCCTTGACCATGTCTTCTTCTGCTTCGCGAAAGATACCAGCTTCGGTGCCGTGCTCGATCATCAATTTAATTTCTTCAGTTGTAATCGCTGGTTCGTCAGAGCGCTTCACACCGAAAGCCTTAACAACAATGTCAGATGACAGATTGAGCATTCTGATCAAAGGCGCAGCTGTTTGCGAAAGCCACATCATCGGCGGACCGATCACACATGCCATTTTTTCGGCATTAGCTAAACCAATTCGCTTCGGCGTCAACTCACCCAAGATCAAGGTCAAATAGCTGATCGCTACGACCACCACACCAAAGCCGATTCCGCCCGCGTAGGGCTTTAAGGCTGGAACCGAGTACAAGTTCTGAGCCACCGTATCGGCAATAGTAGCACCGCCGAAGACACCAGATAAAATCGCAGTTACGGTCATGCCAATTTGAATCGTTGCTAAAAATACATCCGGATTGCTAGCCAGATTAAGAGCGGCTTTTGCACCGTCATTTCCATCTTTCGCCCAGCGCTCGAGGCGTGCTTTGCGCGACGATACGATCGATATTTCCGACAACGCGAAAATACCGTTAATGAAGATAAGCAGGACGATAATTAAGACTTGTATTAATATGGACGACATTCTGCCCGACCCTGACGCCTTCGCCGCTAGCATTGATATGCCCCAATATCTCGAAAAATTGCACTCCAGGCATGACAAAATCAGCCACCAGTGGGGGCTAGAGCTTTTAATCTTGACTGTACCTTGATAAACTATGCCCTGCTGCCTCGACAAGGCAGACGAAACAGCGGCGAAACCCACACAGATGGTGGTGAGATAATGACTATGTCGGCTGATGACTATGACGTTTCTAAAACCGATGACGGTCGCGTCTTGATCCTCTCGGAAAAATACGCAGCTTCATTTGTGAATGGAGTCTGGCATCGTAAAGTGATGTTCAAAACTCAAGACATTCAAGAAGATTTTATTACCGTTGATAGTCCGGCTGAAGCGAAACGCTTACGCGACGAAGCATTTACGGCACTGAACTTGAAGTAGATAGAACGATCAGCAAATCGCAATCGAATCAGAGAAAGAGGCAATACAATGAAATTTAGACAACTCGGAAAAAGCGAAGTCAACGCTTCGGTAATAACATTCGGCGCCTGGGCAATCGGCGGCTCCATGTGGGGCGGCTCGGATGAGAAAGAGGCGATCGAAGCGATTAACGCGTCCATCGAAGCCGGTGTGACGACGATCGATACAGCGCCCATTTATGGATTTGGCAAAAGTGAAGAGTTGGTAGCTAAAGCAATCGCCGGTAAGCGAGACCGAGTGCAGCTCTTGACCAAATTCGGTTTGCGCTGGGATACGACCGAAGGCTCCCACTTCTTTGATCTGCCAGAGAACGGCAAAACCTTCAACATTTATAGAAATTCCAAAAAGAAGAGCATCATCGCCGAGTGCGAAAACAGCTTGAAGAGGCTCAAAACCGACCGTATCGATCTTTATCAATGCCACTGGCGCGATAGCACAACTCAAATAGAAGAAACGATGGAAGCGCTTGAGCAGCTGCTTAAAGAAGGAAAAATTCTGGCGGCCGGTGTGAGCAATTACACCAAAGACGAAATTGAAAAAGCGAATAAGATTGTGCCGATCGCATCAGATCAACCGCCATATAGCATGGTTTTGCGAGATATCGAAAAAGACATACTACCATTTTGTCGCGAGAACAATATCGGCATTGTTGTTTACAGCCCGCTTCAGCGTGGACTGTTGACCGGCAAGTTCGATCCGAATCACAAATTCGCGCCCGGCGATCATAGAGCAAGAGAGCCTCACTTTCAGCCGGAATATATAGAGCGCGTCAATGCCTTCCTCGAAACACTAAAACCGATAGCCGCCAAATATGGTGCCACGATCGGGCAGCTCGTTTTGAATTGGACTATTCAACAACCAGGAATAACTGCCGCCCTGGTCGGTGCAAGAAATGCCGAGCAAGCTAAAGAGAATGCCGCCAGCGCTGAATTGAATGTGAGCAAGGCGGACATCGACGAAATCAGCAAACGGCTGGCTGCGTTGGAGAGTGCGAAAGAATTACAATTAAAGTGAAAAAGTTGTCGATACTGATTGACCATTACAAAAGCACTAACATCAGAAGCATTGTAGTCGCAATGCTTCTGATGCTCTGTGCCTTGCAAGCTGCTAAGGCAGACTATAAAACATCATCGGGCTACCCGACCGCAGGAGAGTATCCGACTGCGAAAGGCTATCCAACCAGAAGTTCGCCTACCGCCCACAAGTTTTTTACGAGACAGTCGCCAACGGCAGCGCAGTGGAAGGGCGATTACATGAAAGAGCCGAAAAAAACGAACATGCATTTGCTCCATCCCAAAACTAGCAAATTGAAAACCGAACAGGCAAATGTGCAGTCTGGAACGGCCAATGCCAAAAAGTTCAAAATGCCATTAGCCCATGCGAACAAGACGGCCACAGCCGAATCAACATTGATGGCGGCAGGAAAGAAAGATGGTGGTGGCTTCCATGTCCCATTTTTGCACTCAAAGAATTCAACAGCGAACAGTGAATCGTCGAGTATGGCTAGCGGCAACAAGAAGTCATTTCTGCCTGGACATCAGCAAAAAATGGCTACCGATGATTTGCAATCGGCCATTCTGAAAAAAGATGAACAACCGGCGAAGAAGCCGTTTCAATTTCCGCTCTTTCACGCCAAAAATACAACTGCAGCTTCTGCATCGTCTGAGATGGCAAAGCCGAGCAAAGGTCCCTTTCACTGGCCCGGTCAAAAGTCGAATAATTCATCAGCATCTGAAGATTCAACTCGCATGGCATCAACTAAGCAGAAAAAGAGTTGGTTTCACCTGCCGTCGCTTAAAAAGTCAAATGATGGCAGTCTAGGCGCCAGCCCTGGCATCGCTCCAAACAACAATTCTCTGTGATTATGCGTCTTGGTAATGGCCGAAAATTACGCGCGGCGTTTTTAATCAGGGCAGCAGTAACGATGGTCACTGTCACGACACCAGCGCTGGTGGCTGATCGGATGAGTGCATTCGCTGCTCCTGACCAAGCAAATGCCGTCAGTCCAACAGTAACACCTCCGCCTGACCATCACCCGACGGTAGCGCTGGCATTGGGCGGAGGTGGTACTCGCGGAGCAGCCCATGTGGGCGTGTTGAAAGTGTTCGAAAAGGAACATATCCCGATCGATTACATAGTCGGCACCAGCATGGGCGCCATCGTTGGTGGCCTATATGATGCCGGGCTTTCGGTCGATCGCATCGAGAACAAATTTCGCGATCGTTCGCTCATGAAGGCATACATGACAGTGCCTTTGTGGTTTCGAATCGCCGTTGCACCGGTTATGCTCTTGCCAAGAATACTTGGTGACGAGCCATACGATGGGTTATACAGAGGCAACCACTTCAGAAAATATTTGCTCAAATCAGTGCCGGAATCGCAACATAAGATTCAAGAACTGAAAATTCCCTTTCAAGCTGTAGCCTTAAATATTGGCGATGGAGAAACCTATGCGATCGGCGAAGGAAACCTTGGGTACGCGCTGCAGGCAAGTTCTGCAATTCCATCTCTGCGAAAGCCTGTACATATCGAAGATAAACTTTTTGTCGACGGCGCCCTCACACAAAACGTGCCGGTTACCGCTGCCAAGCTGACTAAAGCTGACATTATCATCGCTGTCAACGTCGATGAAGATTTCGGCGACGTGCCTTTCTCTCAATTTAGAAAGCCTGGCAGTGTCGCCGCAAGGATGATCAGCTGGACACTGTGGAGTCGCGATAAAGAGCTGTGTAAGCAAGCGGATGTAGTGATCCACCCGGAAGTGACTGGGATCAACATCATCTCGACCAAAAGAGGCGATGCCATGCGCGCGATCAAAGCCGGGGAGAGCGCGGCGGAAGCGAAAATTCCAGAGATTCGAAAATTGTTGGGGGCAGCTGCAAAGCAAGAGCGGTGAGATCGCCTTGAAAAGTTCGAATCCTTTTCAGGTCCGTAAGAGACACCGAAGCGATTCGTTCGACCACGCAAGGATCCGACACTACCGAAAAACTGCAAGAAATGAAGAAGTCGCATATGATCATGGGACCTTACATTGCTGCAGCAACAATAATTGCGACGCTTATTGGTAAGCAAACCGAGCAGTTTCTGGGATGGTTCTGATTGTTGCGACTACTGCTGTTTCCTGCACCTGAGTCCAATAAATCCACCTGCCCCAACACAGGCAAAAGTCATCAGAGTGATCAGACACGCTGACAGCAGAGCTCTCCAGCCGAGTTGCAAACCGAGTTTGAAATGGTCGAACCCAAGTGAAATTAAGTTACCACCGACGTTCAAAAAGTTTGCCATGATCACTGGCAGGAATGCCACCACCGACATCAGCAACGCACCAGCGCGATCTCTCGCTCGAGCGAAGTATGCAGCACAAGCACTGCCAGCAATGATTGCCAGTGTATAAAGAGAAAAGCCACCAACAAACGTTGCCTTGTTTTGCAAAACGTAAAACATCAACGGCACAAGTGACACGAATCCGGAAATGAGAAGTGGTGACAATTTTAACCGTCGACGTAAGGCACCGTAGAAACGTTCTCCAGCCAGCAGACCGATTAGACCGAAGAACAGCCCCGGAACAACTGGTATCAAATCTGATATCGACCTGAACAATGTCACGATTCCATTCGGCGCACATAGAACCACACAGTAGGCAAGAATCACGATGATGTGCGCTATATAAAATCGATGACTGCCGGACCAAAGCGACTTGAAAAAGCCGAAGTAGAAACTGAATGCAAGCGGCATCACGGCAAAGGCTAGCGCGTATGTGGCGGTTACAGCCTGCTC
>CAJCHQ010000561.1 GCA_903970295.1 Bryobacterales bacterium | reverse complement strand
ACATCCCCGCGGCTGACGTAGCTGTCGAAGTCTTTGGGATCCTTCGCAATCGCTGCGCTCAACTCGTCGATGCGAGCTTGATCAAGCGGTTGAGGAGCCATGGCACCGCTGTCATCGCTGCTCATCATCTTAGGTACAGGCTTTGCGTCGCCAGCTTTTTGATTTTGGCTGGACATGATTGCATTCGCGGATTGTTTCGCTTCACTCTCCGCAGTCTGCGCATCTGCTACAGCCACACCAAAATTTAGCGCCGCCAGCGCCATGAACCGCACGACTAATGACCTATCCATGATTTTCATTGATAATTGCTTCGCTTTCCCGACTTTCCCAGTCTAGCATTTAGCCTGCCGTTCCCCTATATTACTGTGCATGAAACAAGGCCGTTTTTTCTCTCTACCGATGGTGCTCGGTCTAGTCTTACTTCTCAGTGCTGCTTCGGCTTGCCGAGAGGCGCTGTCAATAGATGCGAAGCTGACGACTAAGGTTGGCTTTATCTGCGTGGGCTCATTGAGCGATGTGGGCTGGAACTGCGCGCACGAGCAAGGTCGGACGTATTTGGATAATCAGTCGCATGGGTCCATCCTGACGACTGTTGCCGAAAATATTCCGGAGAACGCCGAGGCTGAACGGGTCATGGAAAAACTTACCGCGCAGGGCAACAAAATTATTTTTAGCACTGCATACGGTTACATGGAGTCGACAGTCAAAGTTGCGCGTCGGCATCCCGACGTCACTTTCATGCAGATGAGTCGTTTCGAGAAATTGCCTAACATGGGCTGCTACCAGCAGGTTCAATACCAACCCTTGTACGTTGCCGGCATTGTTGCCGGGCGCATGACCAAGAGCAACAAATTAGGTTTCATCGCCTCTCATCCCATTCCCAATCTGATGCAGGAGATCAATGCCTTCACTCTCGGTGCGCGGTCTGTCAATCCTAAAGCTCAGACTCATGTCGTTTGGATCAATCAGTGGTCGGATCTGCCGGTCGAATCCGAAGCCGTGAAGAGTTTGGGCGAGCAAGGAGTCGACGTCATCGCAAACGGACAGGACAATCAGACGGCTATTTTGAAAACTTGCGAAAATCAGAAAATCTATTGTGTTGGCTTGTATATGGATGGCCGCAAATTGGCTCCGAGCAGATGGCTGACCGGAGCAGGGCTTGATTGGGGACCTTTTTATTTGTCTGTCGTGAACTCAATCAAAAATCAAAGCTGGAAGCCGGTTATGCTTAATCCCGATTTGAAGAGTGGATGCGCGAAGCTTCTCAGTTTCGGCGAGGTGGTGCCTGCGAAAGTTCGTGAAGAGGCCCAAAATAGAGAAGAGCAATTAAAAAGTGGAAAGTTAGTTATCTTCAAAGGTCCACTCTCCGATCGTGACGGTAAGCAGCGTCTCGGACCGGGTCAGGAAGCAAGCCTTGAGCAAATCTCTCAAATGGATTGGTTTGTGCCTGGAGTGAATGGCTCCTTGCCGAAACGATAATTCATTTTTATTAGAGTACTGCACTTACAGGAAATTTTCATGGCACCGATCGACGCCAACGACTACGATGTTGATGTTGATGCCGAGGCGCTTGCTATAGCTCCGACCGAGGCAATTGTCGAGCCTCCCCGGCAGATGATTGCCGGCGCCGATGGCAGACAATTACCACAATCATCACAGCCGCTTAAAGTGCTTCTGGCTTATTTAGGCTGCGCATCGATATGGGGCACAACCTGGTTTGCGATCAGGGTTTGCATTGGCCCGTCAGGCTATCCGAGCTACGCAGCGGCTGCTTTGCGCTTCACGATTTCGTCGATAGTTTTGTGTGCGATCTGGTTTGCCATACGCCATCGCATCAACGATCCAACAACGACAGAAATAAAATGGATCAGTTGTGCCGGACTACTTAGTGGCTTAGCGTACGGTTTACTCTACTCGGCCGAGGAGCAGCTTGCTGGTGGCGTGGCCGCTGTGATTTCAGCAACTTCACCTTTAATTGCCGCGATTCTAGCGATGTTTTTTCGCATCGAAAATCCTCGTCGGACAACGATAATCGGCTCGATCGTGGCAATTCTTGGGGTTGCCCTGGTCTTTCACGATCGTTTGCTCGTATCCACGGCGCAAGCGTCGGCCGTTGGAATTTTGCTCTTCAATGCTTTCCTCAATTCGTCTTCTAATATCGTGATGAAACGCCACGGGCATCACGCATCGGCACTGGCGGCCAATACGATTTTCTTTATAGCGGCTTCGCTAGTTTTATGGACCAGTGCCATTCTCAGTGGAAAATGCACGATACCACTGCCCCTCCCATTGGCGCCGACTCTGGCGCTTTTGTATTTATCGTTCTTCGGCACATTGATCGCGTTTGCTTGTTTTTTCTATTTACTGAAGCACACGCGACTTTCAACAGCGATGACCTTGGCTTTTGTAACGCCGTTGATTGCACTTGTTGTTGATGCCTTTTTCGAAAAACATAGTGCGCTTACTCCAGAGAGCTATCTCGGCATCGGTGTTGTGCTCGTTGGTGTCGCTATCAGTGTCTGGTTTAAAGGTCGTGATGAAAAATCTCAGACAGGCTAAAGACGGTTTACGAGTGCACGCGATTTCTCAATCGCTTTTTCTGCCTGTTACTTTGAAGGCGGCGATCGACAATCTCGGTTTCGTTCAAGCAGATCCGATCAAAGCGCCCGCTCCTGCTCAGGATTTGATCCTGCGGCCGCGAGTGCTGAAATATCGCGTAGGGGATCTCGATCGGTGCTATCAAAAACTAGATATCGAAGAAGACATGTTTTACGCTTATGGCTTTCTGCCCCGAGAAATCTGGCGCTTGCTGCACCCGCGCGATATGACCGGCTTGTCTAAGCTGGAGCGAGGCGTTTTGGAAGTTGTGCGCAAAAGTGGTGAGACTCACCCGCGAGATTTGGCGGTGCACTTTGGCAATGAACGGGTGATCAACGCCTGGGGTGGTTATTCCAAAGTGACCAAGCGGGTTCTGGAAGATTTGCATTATCGTGGGCTACTTCGAATTTCGGGGCGAGAGAAAGGCATTCGCATCTATAACCTAACCGAGCCATTGGCAGAAGTTTATCCCCTGAACGAGCGAGTCAAAAAATTGGCAATCGTGGTTGCAAAAATTTTAGCGCCAGTGCCCAGAAAGACTCTTCAGGAGGCAGTCGGGCGCCTGCGTTATGCGCTTGATCAAATTGCTAATAGCCGGAAGGTCATCGATGAGCTTTTGCGAAGTGGTGAATTGCAAAGCTCTATTGTTGACGACATCGAGTACGTTTGGCCCCCGGTGCAATCAATGCTGCCTGAAGCAGTGCCCAGGGTGGTGATATTTTTAGCTCCTTTCGATCCTGTGGTGTGGGACCGTCGCCGCTTCGAGCACCTCTGGGGCTGGGCCTATCGGTTCGAGGCCTACGTTCCTGCTCACAAGCGATTACGCGGCTATTATGCGATGCCCTTGTTGTGGGGCGACGCCGTGATTGGTTGGGTAAATGCTAACGTCGAAGGAAAGAAGCTCAATTTAGAATTCGGCTATGTGGAAAAGTGTCCTCGAGAGATGTTGTTTCGCTCTGAGCTGGAGGCTGAGATTAGTCGCTTCAAGACATTTCTCGGCTTATAAACAGATCTCAAGATGTGTAGAATAGCGGGTCTGAATATTTGTTGAGGCGCGACGTGGCTACGGTTATTTCTGAGACGTTGGCATCGGCTGGCAGTGATCATGACACTAGCGGTTTGTTTGGTCATCCCAAAGGGATGACGACTTTGTTCTTCACTGAGATGTGGGAGCGCTTCAGCTACTACGGCATGCGTGCGATCTTGGTACTGTATATGGTGGCGCCGCCGGACAAGGGTGGTCTCGGTTTTGACAATCACAAGGCTGCCGGAATCTACGGACTCTACACGATGATGGTCTATATGACCTCAATTCCGGGTGGTTTGATCGCCGACAAAATATTAGGGGCGCGATTGTCTGTTTTGATTGGTGGCATCATCATTGCTATCGGGCACTTCTCTCTGGCAATACCGCAGCTGCCGTTTTTCTATCTCGGTTTGACCTTGATCGTGTTGGGGACGGGCTTGCTTAAGCCGAATATAAGCACGATGCTGGGTGGCTTATACGATCGAAATGACACGCGTCGCGATTCAGGATTTTCGCTCTTCTATATGGGCATCAATATTGGCGCCGCTTTGTCTCCTCTGGTCTGTGGTTTCCTGGCGCAAAGTGCGCAGTTCAAGTCTTTCCTCCTGAACTCCGGAATCGACGTGAATGTGAGCTGGCACTTCGGATTTGCCGCCGCCGGAGTAGGCATGCTGATTGGCTTGGTGCAATACGTTGCTCACGGTAGCCGATTGGCAAATGTCGGCGCGAAGCCGGTCAAGTCCGCCGCGGCATTCAACGAAAGCAAAGGAGGCGTTGCGGGCAACGGAGTAGTTGCAGGTGACGGAGTAGTTGCAGGCTACGGAGTAGTTGCAGGTGACGGAGTCGTTGAGAAAAGAGGAGTCGGGCAGGAAGAGACTGCCGAAATCAACAGTGCTCATCGAGCCACCTTAGCTAGTGAGTTGAAAATGCAGGCTGGACAAGAGCCGATCGATCATGTCAGTGCTGCTGATTTGCGCGTGGGCAGCCAGAATTCAACATCTACCCAAGCGCTGACAGCCGATGAAATCAAAAAAATCGGTGCTATCGGTGTACTTTTCTCTTTTCAAGTCTTGTTCTGGGCTATCTACGAACAAGGGGGCTCGAGCTTGAATCTTTTTGCCGACCAGCTGACTCGCAATCAAGTATTCGGACTTGAATTTCCTTCCAGTTGGTTGCAAACCGTTCCAGCTGTGTTCTGCATCGTCTTGGCTCCGACTTTTGCCGCAGTTTGGCTGAAACTTGGTGACCGTCAACCTTCCAGCCCGGCTAAGTTCACATATGGACTGCTCTTCATCGCGCTGGGAATCGCTTTGATGGTGCCCGCATCGTTATTGGCTGCGCACGGCAAGGTTAGTCCGATGTGGCTGGTCGTTTCCTATTTGCTGCAAGTAATTGGCGAGATGTGTCTAAGCCCTGTTGGTCTCAGCACTGTGACCAAGCTGGCGCCAGCGCGATTCGCCAGCAGCACTATGGGAATCTGGTTTTTGGCAACTGCTTTTGGAAATTGGATCGCGGGTTATGCGGCCGGTTTTTTCAATGCCGACTCGACCAGTGCCCTGATTACTCTCTTCGGCGCACTCGGTGCTGCATCAATTTTGGCAACTGCAATTCTCGCCTTTCTGACGCCGAAAGTACGAACATTGATGGGCAATGTTCACTAGCACCAAATCGTCATTGATTGGGAATCAATCCACGGCGGCGGGCATTTTCCATGATTATAGTTGCCGGGTCGGATGGATCGCCAACATTTGGTACCAGACCTCTTTGCTGCGCGTTCTGCATGATCATCGTTGATGGATCCGCGTAGTCGCCGCCTAAGATAGCTTGTTGAAGCATCATCTGGCGTCTTCTCAATTCGTCTTGAGCGACT
>CAJCHQ010000560.1 GCA_903970295.1 Bryobacterales bacterium | reverse complement strand
AGGAAGGCTAGAATCGATGAGTATCATAAATCCTCCAATTTTGGGGGAGGGCACTGTAATATATAGTATGCCCACGAAAAAACCCAAATAACGGAGGGGCTAAGCGTTTTAATCTCAGGCTGCATTAAATGGGGAGGTATGTATCGCAAAGAGAATGAAAGAGCATGTCTCAAATTAAGTTGAAATTTCTGATGACCCTCGGTGGGACCCAAGCAAAGCTGGGCAGTTCTCAGTTTGCGAAAAGAAAAACCCCCAAGGAGGGTCATCATGAAGAAATCGTCTCAGAAACAACAACCGCTAGTCAACCTGACACCCCGCCAGCTAAAGACGTTGTCGGATTTACTGTCTTTAGACTTCGAGAAAGTGATTACAGACGGAGTATACGGGTTTTTAGCCGACGGGGCACGGCTTCTAAACAGAGTGCTGATGGAGGCCGAGGTATCGACGCTGTGCGGCGAGCGGTACAGCCGAGACCAGCAGCGCGTCGGCGTTCGGTGGGGCTCAGAGCCGGGAAGTGTAGTTGTGCATGGAACCAAGGATGAAATTGTGAAGCCCCGAGTTAGGCAGAGCCGGGGCGGACCGGAGATACCGCTTGCCACATACGAGGCTCTAAACAATAAAGGTGGACTTGACGAAAAGTTCCTTGCAAGTGTCCTTGCTGGCGTTTCTACCAGGCGCTACGCAACTACAGTGGAGAAAGAACTGCGTAAGCGCGGCGTAAGTAAGAGCTCTGTCAGTAGAGGTGCAATTGAGGCAACCAAGCCACTTGTAGATAAGTTCCTAGAACGTAGCCTTGAAGACATGAATCTTGTGGCCATGTTCATTGATGGAATAAATATCGGCAAAAGACAAGTCATAGTCTGCATCGGAGTGAGCGTAGGTGGAAAGAAACATGTTCTAGCGCTGAAAAGTGGTGCCTCTGAAAATGAGGTGGTATGTCGAGATTTGCTGCGTGACCTGAAAGGCAGAGGATTGAAAGACGACAGAAACTATCTGTTCATCATAGATGGCTCACGGGCTCTGGCAAAAGCAATTCGAGCTGCATTCGGCGATGAAACGGCAATACAGCGCTGCATTGAGCACAAAATCAGAGATGTGGAGGCATATGTTCCTTTCAAGAAGCGAGCATCCATCAGAGCCAAGCTGCGAGCTGCCTGGAATGAGACTACAGAGAAAGGTGCGCTCAAGCGCCTCAATCGCGTTCGCTCAGAACTACAGACCATCAGCGATAGCGCAGTAAACTCGCTGACCGAGGGTATGCTTGACACAGTCACTCTCCACAGATTAGGTGTAACAGGAGAGCTCAGGGTGTCGCTCCGCACGACGAACGTGATTGAATCGGCCTTCTCGGCAGCTCGCCGGCTGACAGCCAGAACTACCCGATACCGCAATGAAAAGGCAATACTTTTGTGGCTTGCACGCGGCCTGAGCGAAGCGGAAAAGCACTTTAGACCGGTGCGCGGCAATAGACAGCTCGGCACTCTTGCCAAGCAATTGAACGGCCACACAGTGCCCTCTTCTGAGCTGAAGTGAGGTGAGGTCATGCTGAAAGCTGTAATCACAATCGACTGTGACTTTTGCAGAAAACCACTCGAGACGGCTGCCGTCTGCGACGATCAGCAACTGTGGATGTTCTACGCTAACGATCTCGCCTCATTTGCATGCGGCCAAGGTTGGGAGATTGACGAGGAACTAACCAAATATCTGTGTGGTGAATGCAGCGAGGTCATGGATCAATACAGAAACGGTTGTCTCCCCGACGAGGTAGCTTAAACCGGGCAAGCGCGAGAGCACAACCTCAAGCCGCTAAAGCGGTGGCTTCGCCAAGGTTGCACTCTCGCGCTCCCCAGTAAAAGCCAACCTGTATCGGAAGCCAACCTGAAAACATTTCTTAGGCGCAATCTGCGCTACCCTCGGCGTTTGCTGACCAGAAATGCAAGCGCTTCATTCGTGCGCGCACATTTTAAGTCCTAAAAGCCCCACCCACTCCTAAATACACGACAAAAAGTGCAAAAAGTGGAAAAAGTGGCCGAGATCGACCACTTAATTCCGTCTGCTAAAATGCTTATAACCACCGGCGTCGAATGAATTTCAACGGACAATGGGACGATCTCAGAAGTTGGGGGCATAGTCAGTCCATCAGGGCAAACAAAGTGTTTTTCAGTAGATCTGGTGACGAGTGCTCCATATGGACAGCAGCTGTTCTCCACATTTTTTACGGATAAGCTCTTTGAGCCACTATGCCAAGAACGCCCAGACAGTAGGCGGCAACTCAATGTCGCCGCCTACTGGGAAGGATCAGGAAGGATCAGGAAGGATCAGGAAGGCTAGCTGGGTCGGCAGGCGTTGAGCAGGCGACGGGCATCCGTCGATTGATTCATGGCGCCAAAGACCAGGCCAAGCATTTTTTCCAACTCGTCGCTGCCGGCAATCTGTACTCGCGTTCTAGCGGCCTGCGCCACTTTTTGCGAATTTTGCAGGAGCCGGCTGGCTTGAAGTTGACTGGCCGAGGCTGGAGCCGAGGAAGCGATGGCTTTTAGCTCGGCCAGTTCACTGTCGAGGATATCCAGATTGACATTGATCGTGTGCCTGAGCACTGCTTGTTCTTCCAGCCGCTCTGCGCGGTGGAAGCGTAATGCAGTGGCAAGCAAGGCGCAAAGAAAGACGGTTATTGCGAGGGAGGGCCACATAGGTTGAGCCTTATTTGGGGTTGCACCGAATTTTGAGAGTGCCTTCGACGACGAGGGTGTCGGCCAAAACCTGGTTGCGACCGGACACCGCTTCAATCATGACTGGAGTTGAGACGCCAGTCATGGCGCTTTCATCGACCATGGCAAAGCCCTCTATAACGACGCCGTCGCAAGGTATCAATTCGCCTTGTTTAACGGTTATCACCTGGGCGTTTCCGCCGCTCTTGAAGATATAGTCTGACAGCTTGCTAGACATGTGTGTCTCCTTACTTTCTTTCTCTCGCCAACAACGAATGTCCACTTTTGGCTGGGACCGTGCATGCCAAACGCTTAGGGAAAGGCGTTTATATGGCTGAGCTGTAGTGTCTGTTGTTGGTTGAGAGGTTTGATTTCCAAAAATATTGAAAGAATGAAGACCAATAATCTATGCGGGCAGGCAAGCAAGATCAAATAAATTGCAAAGCCTGACTGAAGGCTGTAGAAGCGCTACCAGTGAGGGTCTTAGTCGTCGTCCGGTGGAAAAGCTAGCGCAGCTGCGCAGTCAAATTGGTGTCAATGACCCTGGGCTTATAT
>CAJCHQ010000559.1 GCA_903970295.1 Bryobacterales bacterium | reverse complement strand
TCGGAACAGAGTAAAAGGCGTGACCATCATTCTAGATTTCGTTCATGTGCTCGAATACCTCTGGGAAGCTGCTTTTTGTTTTGCACCTCAAGGAGGCCAGGATGCAGAAAAATTTGTCCAAGAACGCGCTTTGAATCTGGCGTGATTGAAGGCGCTTGCCGCCATCTCATCAAAGATCGCATGGACATCACCGGAGCACGGTGGGGACTTGTAACCGCAGAAGCCATTCTCAAGCTCCGCTCCCTGAAATCCAGCAATGACTTGCAAGAGTATTGGACGTTTCATGCAGCGCAGGAATTGCGTCGTAATCACGCGTCACTTTATTTCGATCACAAACTACCCGTGGCCGCATAATTTCGTCGTAGCAAAAAAGCCGCACCCGTATCATATCCATAGGTCCAAGTCCCATCACTTCTCAAAGTTTGCTATTCTCCCTCACCTCAAACCTCAAACGCGAGAAAAAGTTTGGAGGCTGTCGATCATCAGCCTGTTTTTATGTAGTATTGGATAATTACCAGTGCAAACCGAATCGCGCTCTGAGGACATGCAACTTGAGAAAATCTATTACAATTTCAATCGGATGCCTGGTTCTTGCAATTTTTTCCGTATCGTCTTGTTTGTCTCAATCGATGGATCGATTTGAGAGTGAGTCCATCTTGGTGCTTCGTTACGATGGGCCAAAACGACCTAATGCCGACTTCACGCCAGTAGAAGTCCTGCAGGGTCCACCCTTCAACCAACATATTTCCATTAAGCGCGACATCTCAATGAATCCTGAAACTGGTTCTCTTTGGATAGTATTCATAATGTATGCGGCGAGAAAAGAAGGCGTTTATGAGCCATATCCGGGCTCAGCGGGAATCGAGAAATTTGACCGACTGAATTTTGAAAAGGTTTTGTATGGGCTTGAGCAACGGAATCATGTCCACTATGACAAGAAGAAGGCAGACGAGCTTTTTGATAAAATTGACTCACGCGAGAGCACCCTCGGTAGCCTCGATCGAGATCTCTCGCACTAAGTGGGAAAGACGTTTGTCAGGCAAGTCCGGATGATCCGCCACCAGCTCCAGGATCTCCGAGGGGTCCTGCGTTGGGAGCCTTGCAGGTGCAGCAGCAATACCAATCCCGCTTGTACGATGGATAGTCCTCTATATTTGCTGGTTGAGGAAGGCTTCCGATCGGTGCAGGTCCCCAGCGGTCTACAAACCCTCCCGCAACTGGCACCAGCGTGTGTCCACCCGAGCCAAAATCTTGACCTGTCCCAGTAGTGAATGGATCGGATTTGGAATTCTGGTTCCTCCATACCAGGAGAATAAACCAGAAAGCTCCTGGCTTATCACAGACGTCAGAACAATCTGAAGTAAATCTCGGCACTGGCGTGCAGGTGTGGCAATGTAGGAAATATTTTGTTGGCTCAAGAAGATTGCGCTATTGTGAGCGAGTATTTCCCCGACATCTCTCACGAAACCAGTTTGCGCGCCAAGCGCCAAGCATGAATGCGATCATAATAGGCTCTTGCACGATCCCGATCCGCTGAGCCATTGCTCAGGTATTCCGTACTGTGCTCGGGGTGCTGGCTGGTGATGTCACATAGATCGGCGATGAAATCGCACAGTACCTTTTTGGGGCTGACGATGTCGCTGTCACAGAGTTCTAGAAAATCCAAGGGTAAAGTGATCTCGATTCGATGCTGACGTTGGCTCATTATTTACCTCGTTCTGGCCGCGCGAAACCCGGCCGCCATCGCAGCCCGACACTACGCCACTGAATATAGTGCCGCTTCGGCGCAGCTACAAGCCGCCGATGCTGCAACGCTTAGGTACCGCGTGCTTTTCGCTTAAACCACTCCGCATTAGTTGACCCGAGCATCGAAAAAATAATGCCGGCTAGCCTAAACAAAGCGTAAGCACTATTTGTTTGGACATCGCGCTTCAGGGGAGATTGATATCCGCTTCAACCGCAGCTTCAAGAAATACACAGTCCACCTGTGGACGTGTTTAAATATTGACGGACAGGCGATCCACTGTCACACTGAAGGCAATGGCTCACAAAGAATGGGTGAAATCTTCTGGCGCACTGGAGCAAAATTGCGAAAGTCGTGGCATATGCGTGAACACTTGCTGGCTGCCTCTATTGGCATAATAATTTCGCTCGTGTCATTAGGAATTTCAGCGTGGTGTAATGGTCCTACTGACTTCTTTCGTCATATATCTGATCGGGAGCTCTTTCCAAATTTTGAAAAATTCCACGATAGTCACAGCAGGATCTATGTGAGATGTCGGCACGAGTGGACCGTAATCTACAGTGTGGTAACTCTGATCGACTACGGGATGAGCGCGTCCATCTTGGGGGCTGGCGTCGGAATTGGCATCGTTTTAATCTGGAAAACAGTGCAATCTGAATTAGAGCGGAAAACCGTTGCTTGAATTAGGCTCGTGGTTAGAAAGTGAAGTTCAGACTCCGCATTTGGCACAAGCACAGCGGTGCCCTTGATCTCGCTCAAGTCTCAAGTCGAATAGCACAAAAGAAACATGCTACATAAGGAATGGCGCGCTCATGTTTTTCTGGAGTCCATTGACCACCGCAACGAAGTAAGTGTCGGTCGTCAGATTGAAAGTCACCGATAAACCTGTTGCGGAATAGCCCGTAAAT
>CAJCHQ010000558.1 GCA_903970295.1 Bryobacterales bacterium | reverse complement strand
CGCGATGCCTCAATGGACGAGCAAACCGCTAAAATAATTGCGAGCAAAGACAAAGATAAAGAGAAAGAATCCGATCCGCCGGACGACAAGCAAGCCGGTAAAAATAGCGACCAGAGTAACAACGAGAGTAACGACAAAGAAAGCAGCACGGGTGGCGATAAGACAGACAAGTAAAACCTGTTCGCCGGCCACATGCGGGGGTGAAAATGGAAGAGGGTCCCGAGCCACAAGAGCTCATGGAGCACGTCGAACACACTGTCGATGAAAAGGAAGAAGGCGGCAGCGTAGGCAAACATCGTCCCAAACACATGAAGCCGGCCGTTGCCGCAGCGGTCCTCGCAGTTGGAGCCGCGATCGGTTCGCTCTTGTCTGGACACGCCGCGAACGAAGCAATTCTCAAACAATCGCAAGCGTCAGACAAATGGTCCTATTATCAAGCGAAGTCGACCAAGTCTAATCTTTATGAGGTAAACAGAACGCTCCTCGAAAGTATCATTGATTCGAACAATCTTGATCATGGCGGCAAAGACGCATCTAGAGCAGCGCGAGTAAAGGAAATAATCGACAGATTCAAGACCAAAACTGCTTCGTATGATGCGGAGAAAAAGCAAATTGAAGGTGAAGCGCGTGCCCTCGAGGAAGAAAGCAATCATGCTTTTGCCAAGCATCAAATGATCTCTTTCGCGGTTGCTTGTTTCCAGATCGGAATCGTCGTCGCTTCCGTATCGATTTTAATTGACAGCTCGTCTTTTCTAATCGCCAGCATCGTTGCCGGGGTGGTCGGGTTAGCTCTTCTGGCATACGGATCTCTGTTCGTCGCGGCTTGATCCGAGTCGCTGTATGCTCCTGCCATTGGGTGTTTCGACGGAATACTAAGCAGGATAGTATGTAATGGATTTGATTTATAAAAGTGGGTGGGGTGTATCGTTTTGTGAGAGGTCAACCGATATCGGTTGAGCGTCCTTCATGAGAAGGGGCGCCGTTTCGGTATCGCCCGTCAGATAAAGCGCGAAACAAATCTGACCAATAGAAAAATGTGAAAATACTGGACTCAGCAGAGACACCAATAGAGGGCACCGTATATGGTGCGGACTGATCAAAAAATAATTCCGAAGATGAAGGATAAGTGGATGTTAAGGCTTAGCGTGAGGAAGGAGTTGGTTGACTCCTCCCTCTGTGCATGAGGCGGTTGCCTGCGAGCACTGCTTATTCGTGGTTAGAACAGAGGTCCGAACCAGTTGACGCCGTCGTACAGGTAGAACTTCTTGCTGTTCCGGTCGTACGCGACTTTGGCTCCGCTGAGAGTGTAAGCGCCGTTCCTGGCCAGATTCGGGTTCCAGTTGAGCTGTACGCTGTCGGCGAGAAAATACGAGTTGACTGTGCTCCAGTTGCCCTTCCGGTACTGAGTTGAGCCCGGGAAGTAATCGGTCACTCGTTTCGGGTGGTCGGGAGAATACAGGGGACCGAAGTAGCGGATCTCGCCGTCATTGTTGGCGAAGCGCAGGTAATACGACTTGGTATCCAGGTCGTAGACCGTCTGGGTGTCGGCGAGGGTATAGGCTCCGTTCTGGCCAACGTTGTAATCCCACGTGAGGGTGATGTTCTCAGCCAGGAAATAGGAGTTGGCGGTGTAGCCGCTGTTGTAGGTGCTCTGCGCCCGGGACTGGTAGCCGCCAGGGAAGTAGCTGCTTGTCGTTTGAGCTGTGACAGTGATTGCTGTCAGGCAGCTCGCCGCGAGAACGATCATCGAGAAGAGAAATTTTTTCATCGTTTTGTCCTTTTGATTCTGTCATGAAAGATGTGCACCGCCTTCCCAAAGGATTACGGTGCACAAATTCGGATCAATGTCTGCGCGGCGACTAGACGGTCGGCGGACCGTCGGGCTCGGGCTGCTCCTGGTTGAGAGCGCGGGCAAGGGTGGGCAGGTCGATGCTGTTGGCGACGATGGGGCCGAAGAAGCCGGGGACGGTGGTGGCAAGGGTGAGGTGCCCTTCCGAGACGGCCTGGCTGATCACGTGAAGGCCAAGTTCGGCAAGACCGGGGAGGGAGAGACCGAGCTGCGCACAAGCATCGTTGGCGTTGGACGGGACGGAGATTTGCACATTCTGTTTCATAACGGTTTCCTATTCCTTTTTCTACTCAACTTTTTGTTGAAGTGAACTGCCGGACGCTGAAGTTGAGTTTTGGTCAGCTTCCGGCGAGTTTTGCAAAATGAACTCTTTCTAGTGGATGCGATTCGCAGGCGACGCATTACATAGAGCCGTCCATTCCGCAGATGCAGGCGTCAAAACCACAAAGCGAAATTCCAACTAACGCGCCAATCTTTTGTCGCTTCCGCAAACTGCCGATTCCACAAGTCAAATCAATGACGGCTGGGCAATGGCTTTGAATATTCGGGGAAGGAAAATTGGTGGACTGGGGTTGTTGTTTTTCCGCAATGAGGAGATGAAAGATGACTGCAGTCTATAGCCTGCGCTCTGCCGGGAGCAACCCGAGAACAATCGCTATAGAAGGAACGGTATTGCCGTCAGCACTGCACTTGCGGTGAGTGTACTTGATCTTGAGTCGGGTAGATGTTGACAGCTTCATCTAGCTGTCCTCGCAGCGGTCAGCAATAAGATCGTTGAAATTGGTCCACTTGGCAAGTGGAAAAGTGGTGGATAATATCCAATCATCGGGTGTTGATATTTGCCGCTTGGCGTATTGCTACCTGGTCAAATGACGTCGGCAGGTGGTATCCGTCGCAACCTTTAAACTGGAGTCAGATCAATGTCGATTTCTGCTGAGCAACTTGCTCTAAACGAACACATCGAGCAGTTGCGCCAGTGCAAACTCTGTCCCGGCATGATTGGTCCTGTTGTGACGCATTCTCCGGTGTTGAGCAAAGTCTATTTGATCGGGCAGGCACCCGGGCCGCGTGAGGGAGCATTCGGTCGGCCATTCGCTTGGACCGCCGGCAAAACGCTGTTCAGATGGCTCCATACCATAGGTTTGGATGAGCAGCAGTTTCGTTCGCTGGCATATATGTCGGCAGTTTGTCGCTGCTTCCCTGGCAAAGCCAATGGCGGTGGTGACAGGGTGCCGAATCCGGCCGAGATCAAAGCTTGCTCTAATTGGATGGCGCGTGAATTTGAGCTTTTGCAACCGGATTTGATCATTCCTGTTGGCAGTCTGGCTATCAGCCAGGTCTTCGGCAAAGTCGCACTCGACCAAACCATCGGCAAGAAATTCAGCCGAGAATATTTTGGGCGCGTCAGGGATATCGTGCCTTTGCCTCACCCCTCAGGGGCTTCCACCTGGTTTAAACGCGAGCCGGGAATCACCTTGTTGCAAGAAGCCTTGCAAGAACTGGCTGCACATCCTCGCTGGCAAGAATTGTGCAAAACAAGAGACGCGAGATGAGCTGGTCGTCAGGTTTAGCGCACCAAATATGGTGCTGCTCTCGAGTTGTGTACGCCAGGTAGGTTATTCTTTTCGACCATGCCTGTCGCCTCTTCACGCTTGGAGTTCGTATGACTGCTACTATATGCTTGACTAGAAATTTGAGAAAAAAAAATGGAAAAACCGTTCATCTTTTATTCGGTGGGGAGACCGGTAAAAGAGAACGGACTTTTCCATGACTGCTTTGGTTGCTAGCAGACACCCAGTAGCTTGTGTGCTTCCGAGCTGCGATTCATCGCCTCGAAGACCAGAGCCAGAGTCTTGCCAAGGTCGATGTTGCGGTTGAAGCTTAATTCCAGATCGACTGCCGCGACGGTTTCCGCTGCTGCGCGTAAGTGTTGATTGGCTTTTTCGACATTTTCCGATGCTGGGGCATGAGAGGCAATATTTTTTAGTCTGGCGAGCTCCGGTTCCAGTATAGAGAGATTGACGACAATCGTTTTTCGCAGGCTCTGTGAATTGTCGGTCGGGTAGATTTCATCTGAAAATCGTCCTGCAATCGAGTTTGAGGCGTTGGGGCGCTGACGCAGGACGAGGGCGACGGCTGCTGCTGCAACAATCAAGATTGGGATTAAGACTGACATATGGTTTTTCCTTCAAGTAGGGTGGCGGCGCATTTTGATTCTGCCTTCAACAATCACTCCGCCGGCCATGACCTCGCTGCGCCCGCCCCCTTCGGGATCGATCATGGCGGCAGTCGAGACACCGGCTATGGCGCTTTCGTCAACAAAGGCAAATCCCTCGACCGCTTCACCGTCGTATGGAATCGATTGGCCCTGGCTGACATCGATCAGAACTTCGGCTATCTGTTTCATGTGTAACTCCGAGCTATGCATGTGTCGTGGGGTCCGGTGCCACTTCGACGGGGCTATCCGCGAGCTGAAACTCTGTTTTGCATCCGCAGGTTGGGTTTTTGGAAAGTGACTCCGGAAGAGACTTGGGGCAAAGAAAGGGCTTAAATCTAGCCATTCTGCCCCCGCCATGCAAGCGCGGTTAACATCTGTGCACATTCGTCAAAACGTCTATTGGCACGGTCTCGGCGGTCGAAAACC
>CAJCHQ010000557.1 GCA_903970295.1 Bryobacterales bacterium | reverse complement strand
TTCTTCACAGATTCTAAGCCCCTCCAAACTATGCAGATTGCACTGCAACGGTTCACCTAGCACGTAGTTTGTCATATGTATTACCTGTTTGTGTCAAAATCCCATCCCACTGAAATGCGTCAATGGTTCTGAGACACGTTGTCTGCGTAATTTAACTATTCTCTAAAAACATACCTTTGCCGAGATCACTGGTAATCAGAAGACCCAAAAAGGAGAAATGAAGCCGGGTTTTTTCGAAAGGGCCACTTTACTGGACTTCCAAGAAGATTGATTATGGCAATCTAAAACTGAGCAGATGTTTGGTTTTTGGCAATCCAAAATTGAGCAGTTTTATTTTCAAGCCGATAATGAAAGGGTCCCGAGGGTCGGGGCCTAGAAAAGTGACGGCAAGAATGATTGACCAGGACGTGTGGGCGTCGATACGACTGTTACATCTTCGGCAGGGCAAAAGCAAAAGCTGGATTGCGCGTGAGCTTGGTATATCGCGCAATACCGTCGCCAAATACCTTAAGGACTGTGATGCCCCAAAGTACAGGGTGACACAGCCGAGAGGCAAACCAATAGCAGACAAATGGAAGGAGTACGCTCGGATAATCTTAGAGGAAGACCGCGGCGCACCCCGGAAACAAAAGCATACCGCAAAACGGCTATATGAGCGACTAGTGGCCGAGCATCAATACACCGGCTCTTATCGGACGGTGCGGTCCATGGTGGCAGAGATCAAAAACAAAGCGGGTGGCAACTTAGGTCTGCCGCTGCTGTTTGATCCTGGCAAGGATGCGCAGGTTGATTTTGGTGAATCGTATGCAGACATTGCCGGCGTCCGGACGAAGCTGCAGGTGTTTGAGATGCGGCTGAATTATTCACGCAAGAAATTTGTGATGGCGGTCATGTCGGCAAACATGGAATCGTTCATGGAGGCTCATGTAAGGGCCTTTGAATTTTTTGGAGGCATTCCCGAGCGGCTTACTTACGACAACTTGGGCCTAGCTGTGGTGCGCGTGGGAAAAGGCAAGGAGCGAACGCTCACGAAGAAATTCCAAGAACTCAAGGGCTTTTATGCCTTCAAGTCTAACTTCTGCACGGTTGGCTTAGAGGGTGCGCACGAGAAGGGAGGTGTTGAAGGAGGGATTGGATACAGTCGGCGCAATTGGCTGGTGCCAGTGCCGAAGGTGGGGTCACTGGAGGAGCTAAATGCAAATCTGAAAGGGCGCTGCATATCTGATGGCGAGCGGACGGTGGCCGGGGAGCCAGAGACAATAGATATTGCCTTTGCTCGGGAAAAGCCAGCGCTTTTAAGTTTGCCAGAAAGGCGATTTGACGCAGGTACAGCGCGTGGTGGTGTGATTCCTGATTCTTATCAAACCGTGATCTATGAATCGAATCGCTATTCAGTGCCGCACAAGTATGTTGGTAAACCTTTGCGGGTGCGGGCTTACATGGACAGAATCGTTATTGCCGTAGGGGCAGAGATGGTTGCGCAGCACAGTAGGGTTTACGAAAAGCACCGGTACATTTTGGCACCGGAGCATTACCTGGACCAGTTGGAAAGGAAACCGCATGCGGTGCCTTATGCAAGACCGCTTTTGCAAACACAATGGCCAGATGGTTACTGGAATTTCTACAAGCGGTTGGTCGAAGAGAAAGGGTCGAGCGACGGCGGCAGAGATTTTGTCCGCATTCTTCGGTGTCACATGCAGCATGGAACAGCGCTGACTGCGCAGGCGATTCAGGAAAGCGCAAAGCTTGGTCGCTTCAGTGCTGATGCTGTCTTGCAGGTGATCGATCAAGTGAAATATGCGAAAAGCATGCATGTTGAACCGTTGTGCATGGACGCGCACCCATCCTTGCGTGAGTACTCTGTCCAACTGCAAGATACAAATCAATACCAAATTTTATTAGGAGAATCCAATGAGTACAGTCTTGCTTGACCAGTATTTAAAACGATTGCGTCTGCCAACAGTGGCGAAGAACTACGAGCTAATGGCGAAGGAAGCGGAGAGCAACCGTGTCGCCTATGAGGCGTACTTGTGCTGCCTCACGGAGCAGGAAGTGCAGGCAAGAGAAGAGAACACCAAGAAAGACCGTCTTGCGCGGGCGCGCTTCCCTGCCATGAAGACGCTCGATCAGTTCAGCTTCGATGAGATTCCGTCGCTGGACAAGGATATCGTCATGCAGCTCTTTCGCGGTCAGTATCTAGAGGCGGCAGAAAATGTTGTTTTCATGGGCGGGCATGGCACAGGCAAATCACACCTGGCGATCTCGCTCGGCGTCGAGGCCTGCAGTGCCGGCAAGCGGGTGCGATTTTACAGCGTTGGCGATCTGGTCCACCAATTGCTCGAAGCTAGAGATGCACGGCAAGTATTCAGGCTACAGCAACAGTTAGCGCGCTACGACCTGCTCATTCTGGACGAGCTCGGCATGACCGACTGCAAGCAGGACGGCGGCAATTTGCTTTTCCAAGTGATCAGCTCCAGGTACGAGCGCTGCTCCACGATCATCACAACCAATCTGGAGTTTAAAGACTGGACAAGTGTCTTTGGCACGCAACAGTTGACCAACGCTCTCCTGGACCGCCTTGTGCATCGTTGCCAGATCATTCCGATGAATGGGGAAAGCTACAGGTTCAAAGAGAGCGTCCGAAGAAAGAAGAAAACCGCAAGCCAACCAGCAACAAACCCGAAGGCTAAAACCAATGAAAACAAAAACTGAGCTGCTCAATATTCGTTTGCCAGACCTGCTCAGATTTCACTTGCCAAAAACACGAGAAGCTCTGGGTGATGCGGTGCGTTGGAATCGGCACGTCATACCGTATCTACTCTCTCCTAAATTCTATTCACGTCAGGAATCGCAGAGCAACTACGTGACGGCTGGTGGCGACGATGAAGCATACGATTATGCCAAACAAAACCGTGAACTGTGGGAAAAGTCGAAAGGCGCTATTGACTGGCTGATCGAAACACTCTTATCGAGTTATA
>CAJCHQ010000556.1 GCA_903970295.1 Bryobacterales bacterium | reverse complement strand
GCGGTCAAGACACCGGGAAACTCCAAGTTATAGCGATCGAGCCAGGAAATCACCGGTGATTCCATGAACTTGATCAAATCGGTAGGGGCGTAGAGGTAGCTTCCGTTCTTCTTTTGCATGCTAAGACCTGAACTATAGTCGATTGTACTCGCTATCTCATCAGGTGGATCATCCTTCTTGCCCCTCAATTAATTCTCAATGCCTGACAGTTTAGAGGGTCTACTGATCTGTGCTTTAATACTGGATCCGAATCCGTCTGAATCGATGAAGCGAGCAGAGAAAATATGTCTGAAGTGGAAATTGTCAGCTATCGTCCAGAGTACAGCCGGGAGTTCGAGCGGCTCAATCGGCTCTGGATCGAAAAGCTTTTCAAAATTGAGCCGAAGGATGAAAAAGTCTTTGCCGATCCGCAAGGCACGATATTAGCCAAAGGCGGGCACATATATTTCGCCCGCAGCGGCGAGCGGATCGTTGGCTGCTGCGCGGTCGTAAACAATGGACAGGGCATTTTCGAACTGGCAAAAATGGGTGTTGATGAGGATCAGCAAAACAAGCAGATTGGCACGAGGTTGGTTTCTGCCTGTATTGAAAAAGTGAAGAGCTTGAACGCTAGAGCGCTCGTTTTGGAAACTAACGCCAGCCTTTTACCGGCGATCAGAATTTATGAAAAACTAGGATTCAAGAAAGTCGACTGCGCATATACCGAGTACGCCAGGGTCGATTACTGCATGCGGCTAGATTTTGCTCCAACCAATGTGACTGAATCCGCACCCGAATTGACCAAGGTGGAAAATTAGTATGCCCACTCAACCGACAGCCGCCCTGCAATTAGTGATCTCATACATGATGGCGCCCAGAGGTATTCTCGTGCGTGGATGGACGAGAGAATTGCGCTTCGACTCGGCTGAATCCCTGAATGCATTTTTGCAACATCTGGGACGCGGCGAAAGTTTCAGCGAGCAGGATTTGAACGCGAATGGGTCGAAAAAATTGCAAGCGATGATCGCCGATGAAAAAATGCAGCATGCCGAATCGTTGTACAGCAGTGGCGAAGAAGTTTTTCGTGAGCAAAGACGCTTCATAGCCGACTTGATCGAAAGCCTCAAGTCGCAAAGCCCCGGCTGTGAAGTGAAAACACAGGTGCAGCCGCGAGCCTTCCGAGTCGATTACAACAGTCAATATTGTTATATCCATCTGAGCTCGCCTGAAAATGGTGTCGAGCGAAAGCTGTCGATTCAGTTCAATGACTCTCTGCAAGCTCTGCATCTGACGCCATTGAAGTTGTTCAAGGACGATTTTCGTTGGGATGTGGCGCCATCCAATAGTACGTTAGGCCCTGAATACGCGGCTGATGCCCGCACCATCGCCAGGCGGATGAAAGATGAATTCGCCCTGACTGAAGCCAAAGGCTGAGTCGGCGCAACTGCATGTAGTGGCATAACCACGAGCTTTTCGAGGACGATGGAATTAGATTAATTTTGCAGAAAGCGGGGAATGATCCTGGAAATATTCGCTCCCAGCTTATTTCTGACCACTTATGGCATCACCACATCTCTCGTTCGCTAAACGGCACGGCACTGCAGCTTTTGCCTGGGCCTTAATTGTGGCAGGACAAACGGGCTCTGCCTTGGCTCGTACGGCTGAAGACAGAAGCGGTGGGCTGCATGCTATGACTCCCACCATGGCCGTACCGCCGCCGTCGACGAAACTGCAAGGGCGAGCCGAAGTGGCGCAGCCGCTCGAGGGTTGGCAAGCTTCGCAGGCTTATCGGCAGGGGTTTGCGGCAATGAATGCCAACAATTTTGTCGCGGCTGCCAGCTGTTTCAAGGCAGCTGGCGATGGTTTCGAGGCATCAGGTGAAGGTGTGCATGCCGGCGAAGCGCGCTTCGCCGAAGCTCAAGCCTGCAAATTAATGAGACAAGACGCCAAAGCCTCGAAAATTTTCGGTATGGCGGCTGAGCTTTTCAAGAAATATGACCCCACTAGTCCATTTCTCAAAGCTTCTCTGGCGCGTATGGACGATCACAAGCCGCCGCCATTACAAGGCAAGCTTTCCAACACTGATGTGCGGCTGAGGTCTTTGCCGCCCCAGATGGACACAGTGCAGCGCACGATTCCCCTCAAGGGCAAAGTGACCGAATTGGAGGACGGCACCAAAATCGCCTCTTTGCACGACAACGATTTCTTTACCGGCGGTCAACGGCGACTATTGCCAGAAGCTGCAGCTGCCGATCTCAATGAGGGATTTGTCAAAGACCAGATCTTGAAAGCTTTCGCCCAGATGAATTGCCTGGAGTTTGCCTCCCTGGGCGGCAATACTTACACAGCACCTGATAACTACACATCATTGAAATCCGGCGGTAAACCAATTGTGATTGGTGCGTCGGACGAGTTCTGGAGTCCCAGTATCAAGCTTTTTCTTAACGGAAAGCAATACGGAATCAGTATGGACCTACCCCAGATGAACAAATACAGCCATAATGTCATGGTCGTCACTGATGGACAGCACGTTCTTGCTATCGATCCACGCACGCACGATACTTGGAAGCTGATGGCAGCAGTAAAGAAGCAAAAGCGCACCGAATTCAACTGGCAAAAACTCGGACATGTACATAATGCCGCTGCTTCGCAATAGAATATAAGCCGGGTCTGTTTCGCGCCAGCAGGAAATCGCCTTGACCGAAACCGAAATTAGCCAAGCCCCGGGAAAAACTTGCTTACTCTGCCAGAAAGAATTTTTCGGCGACATCAACACTTGCCCTGATGACGGCACCGCCTTGGCTCAGCTATCTGGCGACGATTTGGTCGGCAGGCTTTTCGTCGAGCGCTACCAGATTCTCGAACCGATCGGCGGTGGTGGCATGGGTAAAGTCTAT
>CAJCHQ010000555.1 GCA_903970295.1 Bryobacterales bacterium | reverse complement strand
GAAACCGGCAAGCAACTGAACATTCACCATCCTCCTGAGGAGGGGTTCGAAGGCAGAACGGTGGAAGGAACAGCTAAACCAGGCGAATGGCTCAAATCACCAATCACCGGTCGGAGCTACAAGCTTTCTATGATTGAGAGGGGCAACTTCGTTGACAAAGTTATAGACGCAGACAGTCCAGCCGCCAAAGTCATCAAAGCGGCTCGTGAGCGCACAGCCGCGCTTGCTCAGAAGGGAGCCGCAGCCGATGGATCGGATGCATACGTAGGGTCGGGCACAGTCGTTCACCCGAGCGGCATAATTTTGGCCACCAAGCACAGCCACACGGCTGGCGACATCTGGGTGGCAGTGAATAACGACACTCGCTATGTCGCGAGAGCTTTCGCCTCTCATGGTGACATGGTCCTGCTCAGGCCTACCGCACCAATCGGAAGAAGCTTGCCCTTTCTAGATCTTCGCAGCGGCATATCGAAAGCTGGTCAAGGAGTAGAAATTATCGGTTCCGGCACGCCGCATATTACAGGCGATTTCGATGCCATGCCTCATTCGCTCGAAGGACTACCACGGATTGGCATCGGCAAAATGGTAGACCAACAACCGGTTAATGCGCTAAACGAAACCACAGGTATACGCACCTATATACGTCGCACAACATTACCCCAGATCCCTGGCACCTCCGGTGAATCTACCTACGACATGTTGGGAGATTATACCGGAATGGTATCTGAAGGTTCTAGAGACGGCACGACAGGTCTGATTCCAGGCAATGACGTGCGCAATTTCGTGCTCAAAAACATTCCCCGCACGTAGTCGAACCGCTCGCTAAGGCTTTGTCCAAAAACCATAAGGGCCGGATAAATACAGCCAGCTTCTCAGGAAGTTGGAAATAAACAGCAGTTTTGAAAGAAAGAGTTGGTCTTTCACGATATTAACTGTGAAAATGTATGACAGCAACTGTCTCGGTTGAATCCCAAATGACAAGCACTTCGCCAGACCCAGCAAAAACGCGGGCGCAAATCGAGCAGCTCGCGGAACAGGCGTGGGCAGCGGCGCAATCGGGTCGATTGAGTGATGCCGAACAGCTTTATCAGCAAGCGATCGAACAAGCTGCAACAATCGGCGATCCGAAATTGGAAGTAGTGTGTCTGACTTACCTTGGCATAACCAGGCAGAGTCAGGGCAATTTGAAACAATCGGAACACGACTTCGCACGCGCTATAACTCTGGCAAGCGCCAACTCTTTGAAGCGATTCGAAGGTCACGCGCGATTGCTCCTGGCAGAACAGGAAAGCAACTGTGGGCAAACAGACGAAGCAATCGATGAATTTCTACGCGCTCTGGAAGCTGCTTACAACGGCGACGACGCACAAGCGGCAGAGAGCTGTGCCGGCAACTTGGGTCGACTTTATTTGGAAAAAGGCTGGCCGGAAAAATCGGTGGAATGGTTTAGACAGGCTTTGGAAATCGGCTCCTCGAGCGCCAGCAGCACTTCATGGCTAGGCAGTCTGGGCATCGCCATGATGGAGTTGGGGCAGTATCAGGAGGCGAAAACTTATTATATAAAAGCCGGTGACAAAGCACTCGCCGACGGTGACTTAATCGCTCAAGCTACTTGCCAGGGTGGGATTGGCAATTTGCATTTCGAACAGGGTCAATTAAACGAGGCGATCGGCTACTACGACCAGGCGCTATCGCTCGCGCGCCAGGCCGAAGACCATCGCCATGAGGGCATTTGGTTGGGCAACATCGGCAATGCCTGGTTGAGAATGGGAGACGTCTCGAAGGCTCGAGACTTCTGCCGGCAAGCTGTTGATCTGGCCCGGAGGTTCGACGATCCACAGGCAGAAGCCTCGCATTTAGACAGTCTCGGCGATTGCCTGATTGCTGCGAATGAGGCCGAGGCAGCCCGAGATGTCTACAACCAGGCGCTGGAAATCAGCAAAACAATCGCCGATCGCCAGGGTGAACGCATTTATTTGTCGAATGTCGGCCGCGCCTATCAAGTAATGGGACAGCTGCAGCCAGCCTTCGATTTTTTCAGCAAAGCCATCGATTTGTTCGATCAACAACGATCTTCCATCAAAGCTGACGATTTGAAAACCAGCTTCGCCAGCCGTGGGCAAGATCTCTACCGCGACATGGTGAAAGTCTGCATCTCAATGGGACGAAGGGTGGAAGCATTGGAGTACGTCGGTCGCGCTAAATCGCGAGCACTGCTCGATCTGTTGAGCAACTCGCCAATCGACATATCTGAAGTAGTGAGCGATGGCGATGAAACATTGACCAAATTGGTCGCACGCGAAAAAGATCTGCGCAATCAAATCTCCCACCTCGAGCGCATGTTCTGGCAAGGACCCAGCGAAGGGGACGGGCGGCACCGCGGTTCGGTTGTCGCCAACGAACAGAGTCAGGATATCTACCGGCAGTGGCGAGATGTCGTCAATCAATTGAAGAAAAGTCATCCTGGATATGCCAGCTTGATTTCAACAACCACACTCAATTGGTCCGAAATTGCTGATCTCTGGTCAACACCGGCCACCACTGGTGGTGTGCAACAGAGCAAATATCTGCTCTCACGAGAGACCGCTATCATCGAACTCTACTGGACCGATCAATATCTTCTCAGTGCCGCTCTCTGGCACGGCGCTCAGGAGCCGGCTCTCAAATACACCGACGATGAAGAGAGGTTGGCAAACTTCAGCGAAGACTTGAGCACGTTTCTCGAAATGTCGGCGACCGAAGGTTGGGATGTTCCTCGCAGCCTCTGCCAGCGACTCTATAACTCTTTGCTGGCGCCGATTCTCGAGAATATTCCGGCACACGTCTCACAACTTTTGATCGTACCGCATAGCAGCCTCTACCATCTGCCCTTTGCCGCTCTGCACGACGGCAATCAGTTCGCTTGCGAACGTTTCGCTATCAGTTACTTACCGACTACCAGCTTGATTCCGATCTTGGCACGAAGGCGTCACGAACAAACAAAATCCGGCTACCTGATTTCGGCAATTAGCGATTATTCGGCCACGCGCGAAAAAGGTCTGGTCTTCAGCTCGAGGCTGCGCTCGGCGGCTGGGCTGGATGATTTGTCTCATACTTTGGAAGAAGCCGAAACGATTTTTCAGCTCAGCCAGGCGCAGGGCAGCGGTTCGCGCATAGTCACAAATGCCGAAGTCAAAGAATCTCTGGCGGCACTTTTCGAAGAATATCCGATCGTACATTTCGCCGGTCACGCAGTTTTCAATCCGGATGAACCACTGGCCTCAGGGCTAGTGTTGGGGGACGGCAGTATTCTAACCGCGGCTTCGATTCTCCAGGGCAGTGCTTTGAGGACCCGCTGTGGGCGATTGCTCGTGCTCTCAGCCTGTCAAACAGGTGTCAACATGGTCACTACTGGCGGTGAAATTCTAGGACTGGCAAGGGCTCTGATGTATGCCGGCATGCCCAATCTGATTCTCAGTTTGTGGGAAGTGGCAGACCGCTCCACAGCCAATTTGATGCGAGATTTCCATGAGGCTTTAATCGGTGCCGGGCGTGATTTGTCTGACCTGGATGTGGCTCGCTCCCTGCAGAAAGCACAGGTGTCAGCGATCAAGGACGGTCAAGCCCTGCACGCCTGGGCGCCGTTTGTTCATCTGGGCATCGATTAGGTCGTCGAAAAAACTGATGACGCACATTAGCGCCAGTCTAGATACTGATAGACCCGAGATCGACTAAAATGTTGAGGCTCGGCAAGTCAGGGGTGCATGATGTATATATTCCGAACCATATTTGCAGCAACTGCAATAACTGCCCTGGCAGCAATTTCAGCTACACCACCAATGGTGCAAGCGGCGGAAAATACTTCCAATGAAATGGAATCGATGGTCAGGCAAGCAACGGGCGGCCGAGGCGTGAGCCCAGCTAACGGTGCGGAGCATGACCCTGCAGCTATGTACATTCAAGCCGGTGCTAACCCAGAACAGGTCGAAACAATCCGCGGTCTGGCCAAGAACTATGAAACAAAAAGTTCAGAGCAGGCAAGAGATGTGATCGACTTGCTGCGTGAGATGCATAAATGTTCGCTGTCACCAGATCTGGACGAAGACAAGATTTTAACCACGCAGGAAAAAATCAACAAACTGCAGAACGACATGGCCACAGAAAAAATGAAATTGTTGATTGCCATTCGCAAAGTCTTGACACCAAAGCAAAGAAAAGAGCTGGTCGAATTGATGAAGAAAAGAGCCAAGATTGGACATGCACCGCCGCCGGAGACAGTGCGCTAGCAAATAGCAGTTAAGAATTTGGTTTGTGTGCCATAAATTGCACAGTGGCAAAACTGGGGCTGAAATCGATCTGAGTGATCGTACCCACCGGAATGCTGACACGCCAGAAATTGACAATCGGCATGCCCAAAGCGTGAACAACAAAGGAACGAATAATTCCGGCATGCGTGATCAAAGCTATTGTCTTTCCGGAATTCGCCTGCAGTATTTCGGCCAGTTTTAATTGTGTCCGCTGAAAAACATCCGAGATTGACTCGCCACCCGGCGGTCGATTGGCGATCGGGTCACTGGACCAGGCTTTATACAAGTCGGGATGCTCTGCTTTTATGTCGACATAAGTGCGCCCATCCCACTCGCCTACATGCCACTCATCCAGTCCAGGTACTGCAATAGGTGGCAATGCAAGAACACTGCCGACAATTTCGGCACTAGTGAAGACACGCTTCGAAGTGCTCGAGAGAAGCAGGTTGATCTCTCTGTCCTTGAGCCAGAGACCAGCATCTTTAGCCTGTTCACGTCCGACATCAGTCAGTTCAGCGGCAGGGTCTGTATAGAGTTTTCCTGTCTCAGTAGCACGCGTATGACCGTGGCGCACGAGAAAGATGCTCGTCACTATTTCTTCCGGATGCAGGGGCTCGCGTTTTGCCGCCTCTGCTTTGGCCGCCGTCGCCCCGCCTGAGCCCGGAGTTTCAGAGGTCATCTGGATTCACCTCTGCCGCTCGACTGGGAAGTTACAGTTTCAGCCGCTGCGGACTTGATTTCAGGCTTAACGTAAATCGACTTGACGCTATTGAGCTTATCTACCTGTTCTTTAGTAAGTTCGATCGGGCGCCCAACTTGATAGGCAACTATCAAAGTCTGGGCAAAGTGTTCGACTGTTTCCAGTTTGTAAAATGCATCCCACAAGTCTGACCCTAGCAGCAGAGCACCGTGATGATCCAACATCAAAGCGTCAAAACGCTCGACCAGCGAAGAAATACTCTCCGGAATCTCATCTGTGCTTGGTGTCGCATACGGTGCCGTAGGTATTCCACCCAGAGTGCAAACAACTTCGGGAAGAATTGGAGTTTCCAGACTGATACCGGCAACGGTCAATCCGACAGCGGTAACTGGATGTGCGTGCAAGACCGCGCGAATGTCAGGTCGCTTTTCGTAAGCGATCAGATGCATCTTTAATTCGGTTGAAGGCTGCCCAGCCGACACGGGTTTGCCCGACATATCGGTTAACACCAGTTCATCTTGGTGAAGACGTGCTTTACACGTCCCCCTTGGGGTCGTAAGCAGCAAATTGTCTGCAAGTCGAAGACTGAAATTGCCCTCTAGTCCACATATGTAGCCTTTTGCGTAGCATTGCCGCGCCACTTCAATCAGCTCGCAACGGCTCTGATATTCATCGATTTCGGGTTTCAAATGCTCTGCCTCGGCGCTCTTTCGTCCTCAAGAGTTTATAAATGTTTATGGCACGTTATTATATCGAGTAGACTATCAGAGCATAGGAATAAGTAGCTGTACAGGCAAAAATCTGCAAAGTCTGACGCGAACAATGATGAAAAGCTCATGCAATGACACTCTCATGACGATAGAAGTATCAATGCAATCGTTGCCCTAAAATAGTTGACACGAGCGAAATGGCTAGACGGCTCGAAAATAAAGCATGCGTTGTCCAGGATGTAATCAAAGAAATTCCGTAGCAGCTAAGACCTGCAATAACTGCGGCCATAAGTTTGACCGCAAACCAATTCCGATTGGTTTTAAGATTTTTGTCGGCGTATTTTTTGGATTGTTGCTGATTTGGGGAGTCGCTGCAGCCCTAGCACCCAGTTTCGTCGACCCAGGCAAGGCCCTGGCCAGGGTCGCGAAGCGTGTCGCCGCCGGTCCTAAAAACCCTGCAGATGCCCGCCAGGCAACTGCCGAGCTGGATGAGGCTGTAAAAAACTTTCTTAAGCAAAACGGCACTCTGCCCACGCCTGAACTTATGAAAAAGTTGCAAGAAGGTCTCTCTGAATCGGCGTTCGAAGTTCACGTTTTTGAGCTGACTAAAGGAATATCGGTTGTTGAAATAGACACGGTATTACAAGCCAGCGACTATTTGATTTTGAAAAGCAATTCCGGCGCCAAGATTAGCTCTTTGCCAAACATGGAAGTTTTTGACAGCGCCAAAACAGTCGGTGAGTCTGCTGCGCCGGTCCTGGTTATGATCGGACACACGGCCGGTCAAAGTGCTCACAAACCTTTGCTGCGGGCCTTTGCATTGCTTCCTGACGACGTCGTCGACCGCACTGCGAAAACTCTGCCCGATATCAAAGCGGATGGCGTCGCCAGCTTTGCCACAAACAATCGCGACATCAACCTGGATTATTCAATCTATTCGTTAGGCACAGCCGAAAAGATCTTCAGTGCTGCCGGCAAACTGCCAGACAGCTTGACTGATGAAACAGTGCACGGCACTCTGGTCTGGAATAACGACCATTACGATGCAGCTGCGCCCCCGGGCAAGAGTCAGCTCGCTGCACTATATGCGGTGGCTAAGTGCTTGTATGTGCCCGGTCAAATTTCTCAGTACGAAAATGTTTTAGGAAAATCCGGGTTGGCGTTAGTCAATAGGAAGAGACCAGAAAACACTTCGCCGCCCGAATACACGATCGCTTTAAAGGGCTCGAACGGCGGAGCACCGGCAGCCACATCCGGACGTTCACGCCGACATCGTCACGAACAAGCGGTGAGTAATCAATCTTTTGAATACGAGTTGGCGAATAAAGATTCCAGCTTCGTGATTACTTTAGCTAAATCACCGAGCGGTAACAGTTGGGTAGTCTCAAATGCTGTTCAGACAACTGGCGATAAAGGCTCAGAGCTGGCAAGCACCAAGATTGACACACCTGCCGACACGACAACAACGACAGCGACGGCTCCTGTAGACACTTCAGGAGCGGCGAACGCTGCTCTCACCGCAGCCGCGGGGACAGGAGCCACAACTGGCGCACCGACAAAAACTGACGGTGTTGAAAGCATAATCAACGCCCAGAAATCCCCGGATAAAAAGTCTGATGAAACCGCGCAGAAAAAAGACGACGCGAGCAAGTCGAAAGACAAATCTAAAGACAAGTCGAAAACCGACGTGGCAATGATGCAGCCTGGTGGTATCGAGAATGGTGCCCCTCCCGCTGAAACCCCGAAAGAAGATGCTACACAAGCTGCACCTGGAGAAGAAAAACAGGCGGGAGTGACAGCCAGCGTCGCTAACGGCAATGCCCAGGTGAAAGTGCGATCGGGGCCAGGAGCAGGTTACAAGCAGATCACAACGATTCCACGCGGTGCGAAGATTGTTGTCATCGGTAAGAGCAACGGCTGGTACAAAATCAAAGTGAACGGACAGAGGGGCTTCATTTATGGCGGACTGGTCGACTACAAAACGCCTGATGCCTATAACACGATTACAGTTAATAAGACCGAAGGCTTGACCGACGAACACGAACACTCGCTGGGCTCATCCCACGCCGGTGAACGCCTGGTAGTGCTTGGCAACGCCAAGGATGGCAAGGTGAAAGTGCAGCTAGCTACTGGGCAGACAGCGTTCATTAAGAAAGAGTCGGTCGACGAAGCGCAAGATACGCCGCAGTTCGTGCCGTAGGGCGGCCAGTGGCAGGGGCAGCATGGCAAATGGGATTAATTTGGTCAGCACGCCGTGTGCCTGCCTGGACGGATTGCGGCAGCAAGCTTAACGCCAGCTGGAGCCAGGACAAAGGTCCGTGCTATATTAAACTGAGTTGTGGCGTATAAGCCGTTTCGGGACGTAGCGCAGCTTGGTAGCGCGGCTGCTTTGGGAGCAGTAGGTCGCAGGTTCAAATCCTGTCGTCCCGACCAATCACCAGTAGACAGTTTCAAGCGTTTCGCTAACATGATTTTTGGGCGTAGCCAGACATCATGTGTAGTCAATTTGTAGTCATTTTAAGGAGATCGCTGTTTGTCCAAAGAGTGGAAATGGGTTCCAAAGGACTATGACAGTTATGGATATACTGTCACCGAAACAAGCCTCTATCTGCTGGCACGCACAGAAGAGAAGGTTGTGAAACACTTCCGCAAACGTCAAATCCCGCTCGCCCTAAGGCCGGCAATTATTTGTGGTTGATCACACGTAAGCCACGACGTCATAGCAATGCCCTCAAGACAAAAGTTCTCAATGACAAACCCCTTTCGAAGCTAGACGCGGAGATGTTCGGGATTCTCTGGAGAATAATCCGCATAAGGGAGAACATCCGCGAGAAGAACCTCGAAGCCGCCGTGTTCAATGCGCTGCTCCTAAATGGTGGCGAGCTGCGTGCAGAGTGCGGTGAACAACTAGAACCTGACATCAAACGCGGACGGGCGGCAAAATCGGTGTCGAGGAAGGCAGCCAGTGCGCTCGCTCGCCAGCAAAAGTCTGCCAACATGCACTCGAAGATTGTGGCCGCCGCTCAGAAGCGGCTCAAGTCAGGTATTAGCCCTCGAAACTTAGCGAGTGCGCTTATGATCGAATTCTTGCCCGGGGAATTAACAACAAGTCGAACAGAAGTCCAGTGAGGCAACGCCAATGTGTTTGCGTCTTCGATCTACCTCCGATGGTAAGCCGCCTGCTGGGCCGGTGGCAGAACTCCGGCAATCATCTTGCCCTGTGCCGTACTCTGGTCAAACTGACTGCCTGTTTGGGCAATAACCGAAACGTTCCAGCTGTCTTATCCCAGTTCGAGCGGGATTTGATAGCCGAGCGCACCCGATCTGGATTGGCTGCGGCGAAGGCGCGCGGCAAGAGGCTGGGTCGGCATAAAGGTCAGAATCCGAGTGACAAGTACGCAGAGAATGTGTTGAAGCTGATTGATGAGGGCCGAAGTTATCGCTGGATAAGTCACGAATTGCAGATCGACAAAAAAACTGTCACAGCGATAGTCAAACGCAGCAAAGTGGGCTCGAAATGAAGTCGGCGTCGGCTCAAATTCATTCTCCATTCGCTGAACCAGAAACTTCGACTTGAACGCTCTGTAACAAGATTGTCTCCGAACCACGACCAAGCGCGACCAGAATTATCGGAGGACAAGCTGCTTAGCGCATCATAGGCTATGGCAGTGCTATTGGTTGTTATCAGACGATTTTCCGCGTCGTACGCGAATGAGTTGGTCCCGTCACTGGTCAAATTTCCGCTGTTGTCGTAGCTCGAAAATCCCATCGATATCGTCAACGAGCTGAAGGATAAGGGTGTCATCTTCCGGTCGTTAAATGAAAGCATCGACACCAGCTCGCCGGCCGGCAAATGCTTTTTCCATGTTATCGCCGCTATCTCCGAGATGGAGCGAGACCTGATCAGGGAAAGAACGAAAGCTGGACTAGAATCAGCGCGGAGTCAGGGAAGAACTGGCGGTTGCCCTGACAAATTTAAATCGGAAACGATTCAGTTAGCAAAGGAACTCGATGCGCAAGGAAAGCCACGCACGGAAATTGCGAAGTCTTTGGGAATGAGCAGAGCGACGCTTTATCGATTGGTGGGCTCACAAGGTGGCACCGAATCGGCACCCTTAGGCAGTTCGGCGTGAATGAAAGTGATACTATTTTCTGTTAGTGGTAAACATCCTTTGAAGTGAAGCTCGGCATGTCTGAAGAGTTGAATTCGGTATCAGCCAACGCCCTAGCATCAGTAGCGCAAAGATCGGGTCAGTTACAACGACACCGAACTCTATGTGGCGTAGGCATCATTTTAGCAATTCCGTGTCTATTCGGACTCATTATGCAATTTGTCAGATTTGTGATGGAGGTCGAGGAACAACGATGTCGAGCCTTTTGGGCTGGAGCGTTTTATTTCTCATTGGTTCTGGTACTGGCGCTCCAATTTTTCGGTTCCACTCAAGGGAACTTCGATCAATCGCGGAATTTTATAACGAACGCGCGCTCCTGGCGGCGGCGAGCAAACTGAATGGTCGCCTAACAATTGCCGATGTTACTCTAGTCGGTCTTACGTCCTTCGGAAGCTCAAGCGGTCCTCGACCAGTTGGTTTCGAAAGGCGTTTGCGATGTTGAATGTGCGGACAACGGACAACTTGAATACGTATTTCAATCCTTCCTGCTTCGAAAATCAGAGATTGACAAAACTTCAGAGATTGAGAAAACGCACGATGGTTTCTCGTAGTTATCGGGAGTTACCGGCTTGGCGAGCCTGGTGCACCGCTATCCCAGCGGTGCGCTTTAACATTCTGCTGGATGGTTATGAGAGAGATGAGCACTGCTATTCCGCACATAACAGTGCAAAGGATGGCTAACTTGCGTTTTTCCGTCCGAGAGGCGGATGGCAATACGCAAACGGAAACGGACATTAGCAGCAATTGAATCGCTACAATGCTGACGGACAAAATTGGGTTCGTAAAGTCCTCGCCCGCTTGAGAAATCGCCATAATCAAAGCTGTCAGACTTATCGACACGATTGAGTCGAGCGTTAATAGTTGTATTGTACGCATCCGAATGCCCATTAACATGTTTGAGGTGCCATGCCATACATTATGAACGAAGCTCTTAAAAGCTGGATTTTCATGCGATAGGTCCTTTCGGATCACCAAAGATTGGTCCGGAGGGATAGAACGGATTTTGAGGAATGTACGGCTGTATCGGTTGCTTATACGGCTGCGCCCATGGATCCCACTCAATCCCCCGATACGGGAGAAAATTTTCACCAAAGCCCCATCCCCACTTGGCCCAAAAGTTGGGCCATTGTTTCCCAATACGAGGCTAATTTGTGGGCCACGGATTTGGAATGGGTATTGGGCAGGGCTTTCCATTCCATGGATATTGCTTTGCATCAATTTTCCGATGTCAAAATTCGGAAGTGGAGGAAAATCCGGCAAATTAAAATTCGGAGAATTTTGTGGATCCGGTATGCCTCTCCAATCCTGAATTGGATCGCTGACATCGCCGCCTGGTGGACCTTCTTGCAGTCCAAAAGGGTCGGTACTTCCATTCGGAAAAGTCAGCTTAGTGACATTACCATTCGCATCGAGAACTATCTGTTATGCGGCAGGTACTAATTCCGCATAGCAACCGAAGTGAGGCGAATATCGGTGCCGCATGAAGAATTTTGAATTTCGAAGCTAAAACACGGTGACAAAAGTGTCCCCCTCTCTAATTGTTGTTTTTACGAAGAACCACAAAAAGAGAAGGAGGACTCTGATGATCATATTCTGGTTTGGGGCGAAATGTCTTGCCGAGTATTTGAAGTTAAAGGAAGAGGCTGAAGGCTTCTGGTAGCCGACTTCTCTAATGACTGTCCGATTAAAAATTGGTGAATAAAGTCACGTATTCAAAATTACCGGATGTGTGCCATTAATCCAAAACTCTGGTATATTGAAATTGAATCGCAAGCTTTTGCTGCCAACCAACGGAAGTAAACATCGTGAACCGGTCCTTATCGTATTCAAGCCGCAGCTCCAGTCTGTACATCAGTCTGGTTTTGTCGCACGTGAATACTCAGAAGGATCAAATCGATGTTCAAAGTTTTAATCAAATTCCAGCCGCACCAACCATCGCCTAAATTTTTGGAATTGGTGCTTGCGCATCTCGCGGCTATCGTGCAACCTATCGCGCTTGGCTTAACGCCCGTGCTTTCCAACAATTTCATATTTGCTTGCATATCCCAATTGGCAGAGGATCTAGGCTTAAACCCTGGTCAGTGCAAGTTCGATTCTTGCTGCAAGCACCATGCTCACTTAATCCAACTGGTAGAGGTCGGCGCCTCAAAAGCGCTGTGTTCTGAGTTCGAATCTCAGAGTGAGCACCACGCCTCGGTAGTCCAACCGGCAGGAACAACAGTCTTTGGAACTGTATATTGTGGGTTCGACCCCCACCTGAGGCAATACGGAATAGATGCGAATTGGAAAGCAGCCTCTTTGCTAAAGAGGTGCCCTTCGGGGTTGAAGGTTCGAGACCTTCCTATTCCGCCAGTGGAGATGATCCGAATTGGAAAGGGGCCTGTTTTGAAAACAGGTGCGGCTGAAAATGCCTTGCAGGTTCGAGTCCATGCCATCTCCGTTTGCAAACGTAGCTCAAATCGGACAGAGCATTCGATTGATAATCGAACGGTTTCAGGATCATGCCCTGACGTTTGCACCAATTTAAAATCGTCGAGTCGAGGCACCGTAGGCGATGCCGTCAGGCGGTTGCGATTGCTTGGTAAGCTTGCGACGCTGCAGTTGGTTGACCTGTGCTAGTCATTAGCCCAAACATGTTCTCGCCATCACTTCCAGGAGGCATATTGGGATCGTCCAGCAGCATGTAAGCATCAGCGTTTTTGATGTTGTAGCCTTGATTTGCGAGGTCTTGGAACGTCTGCATCTCAGCCGTTATGATCTGCGCTTGGGTCGTCGGATCTCCGTTTGGTCCATCTGTCCATTATATTCTGTGATTCCGACGCTGTTCGGAGTGATCGCCGCCGCCGCCTGGATAGCGCTCTCCACGTCTGCAGAAGTGGCTCCGCCTTGTTCGTCCGAGGCCACGCTAGTTCCCCACGTATAAATGTGAGCGGCGGCTTCCGTAAATTTGTAACCGGCCGGCTTCGGGGTTAGTGCCAGCAGCAGCAGTGAAGCAGTGAAGCAGCGCACCGGCAAGCAATATTGAATTTCTTGGACAATCTTTACTCTGATCACTGTCCAGCTAATATGGTTTGCTGTAGCAATTGTCCGTCGGATGTAAGCTGACTCCCATCTGGAGTCAGAAAAGCCGAATCTGCACCATTTGTATGATTGCCATTGTCCATGCCCCAATATATTGAACCAACCTGCTTTTGTGTGCCATAGCCATTCTGGTTGAGAGTGTACATCGCCGCATTCACCGTCTCGCCCTGGGGATCCATCGTGTAGCCATCCATCGCCGGCCCGTATTCGTCAATCAATGCTGGTAAACCATTTTGTTGAGCCCCAGATACTTCGCCCTGAGCCCAAGACATCGCTCCATTGGCATCGGTTCCGCCGTAGTAAATGTGGGGCGTCACGTACAAGTTCGCAGTCGACTGATTATCATTCTGCAGATCCTGAAGTACAGTCGGAATATTTGATTCATCATAACCTCCTACCGGCTGGATACCGATTGGGTTAGTAAAACCTTGGGCGCGAATTTCTTCGATGTACTGGGCCTGATCGCTAGCAACAGTTGAACCTGACGGCTCGTTGGGTGTCTCAAGCATAACGAGGGGATTGTTTTTGTAGTCGTTCGCCCATTGCTCATATGTAGAATCAAAGCCGCTGCCATTGCCATTGGTGTCGTGGACTTCGAGTTCAACGGCAATACCCGCACCCGTATACTCTCGAATCGCTTGGGCAATGTCAGGATCACTTGTATTTGAAGGATCGACATTCAATCGAACAGCGGTTAGTCCCGGAAAGTCCTTTTGCACATTGGCAAACCCTGCTACTGCATCTTCCGGACTTGCATTTACTCCGACTATGTTAAGCGCATCTCCATTGCCGGTGTTCGAAAACCCATTGACTGTCGCGCTAATCCCAGTTATCGATCCAAGGCCGCTAGGGGAAGGCGGGGTGATCGATGAAACGGCTACCGGGGTTGTGCCCTGAGGTTGTGCCTCCGGAGGCGGTAGGGTCTGCGGCTGGGTCGATGCCGGTGGTGCACTCTGAGTTTGCGCCTCCGCAGGCGGTGCACTCTGTGTTTGAGCTTCCGCAGGTGGTGCACTCTGTGTTTGCGCCTCCGCAGGCGGTGCACTCTGAGTTTGAGCTTCCGCAGGTGGTGCACTCTGTGTCTCCGCGGGTGGAACACTGGCAGGCAGCGTCTCCGCCGGTGGACTGGCCGATGGCAATGTCTCCGAAGGTTGAGTCATCGAAGCAGGCTGCATCGATTGCTCGACAGCAGTCAACTCGGTTGTCAACTTTTGCAAAATACCCGCGTCTGTCTCTAGTGCACCATACAGACGCCCTAGAGGTCCTGACGGAGTTTCGTAGCTTCCACCCGAATTACTTCCAAATAGAAACGGCGCACTATTTTTCATCCATGAGCTGTTCTGATCTCCGCTTCCTCCCGAACCAATCGATATGCCTGGCAAATGCCCAGCCGCAGTATCCTGAGTCTGAAACAAATTCGATTGCCAACTTTGTTGATGTACTTCATTTAGAGCATTACTGTCGTGAGAACGCGAGGTTGCATTGTCTGATGAATTGGAAATATTTCCATCCCAAGACCGATAACTCATGTCATTTCCTTATAGAAATTGCTGAAGTGATGAGCGCGATGTAGCAGGTGGCAGACGCTCGGCAAATTCCAGACATCGATTTACTGGAGACCTGTGCCACAACGAAGTTACTGCGGAAGACGGCGATGAACGCCTCCACAGATTTAATTAGTAAAAACCGTGCAAATCCATTCCGCAGTCAGACTGCAGATTCTAGGGTCACCCAAGGGCAGGACAGTAAAGGAAAAATTGAAAACCGAGGCTACCGCTCCTTGCTTGTCGATCAAAAGATTAGAGTACATTTGTCGAAAATTTGTGAATTAGGTACGCCCAATTGCAATCTTCAGAACAACCCGGCTGGGTAATAAGTCCTCCGTACACTGGCTTTATCTAAGACGAAAGCAATTGCTTCATTACCTCTTTCATCGATTGTGGCCGATCCGCTGGCTTCTTCGCCAACATGCTGCTGACGCATGCTTCGAGCGCAGCCGAAAACTGTCGCTGCGGATGAATTGAACTCATCGGAGGCGGCACAAATACGGATTGTTTGGCAAATGTCTCCAGTGCAGTTTTTCCTTCGAAAATTCGCACCCCTGTCAGAGCTTCGTAAAGGATGCAGCCTAGTGAATAGATGTCTGAGCGAGCATCTAATTGCTCGCCGGCGCACTGTTCAGGGGGCATGTACAGAGGCGTGCCGCAGACGAAAAACTTGTCTGTCAATTGCGATTGCACCGTCGACTCGTGCGGCAGTATTTGAGCCAAACCAAAATCGACCAATTTTACTGTTTCTTGGGGATCTTGGCCGAGAATCAAAATGTTACTCGGCTTCAAGTCGCAGTGGATGATTCCTTTCGAGTGCGCTTCAACCAAACCAGAGCAGATCTGCACCGCCAAATTAATGACTCGCTGCACAGACAATGTGCTTTCTTTGGTCAATATCTCAGCTAAATCGGTTCCGTCCACATATTCCATAACCAAAAAAGGCTCTTGATTGCAGCTAATGCCAAAATCGTAAACGCTGACGATGTTTTTATGTTGTACATTGGCAATGGCCATCGCTTCGCGCTGGAAAGTTCGCATTGCTAGCCGGTCTTGTGAAAGTTGAGGTTGTAGGAGTTTCAAAGCCACATAGCGATCAATATATAAGTGTTTGGCCTTGAACACAGCGCCGACCCCACCAGCGCCAAGCAGATTTTCGATCAAATATTTGTCGGCAAAAACTCTACCCTCATCTAAGTTTTCCACAAAAACAGTGAGCCACTCGTTGGAGGAAACCCTTGCGGATGACTGCACTTTCTCTGCTGGCTCCGAGAGCACCATGAAACGCTGCATAACATTCCGCATAGCTCTAGCCACTGCTTCTTTCGTGGTCTTCAATTGCTTGGCGATAGCTGCATTATTTTCGCCATTTTTGATCATCTCGAGAATTTGCATTTCCATCGCAGCGAAGCTGACTGTTTTTACTTTAGTTAGTTCGTCCCCATTAATGACGGTGTCCGCGATCGCTGGATCTAGCCAGACCTCACCGCGCATCACGGTTTCGATCGCACTCGCAATATGCTCTACCGTACTGTCCTTAGCACAATATCCGTCGGCTCCGGCGCCCAGAGCGGCTGTAACATCATCTGGAGTGTTGCGCGCAGTGAACATGACGATACGGGTGCGAGGAAATTCATTTTTAATGCGCCAAGTCGCTTCGATTCCGTCTATGCCAGGCAGACCGATATCCATCAAAATAATTTCTGGTCGCAATCGCTGCGTTTCGCGCACGGCCGCTTCACCGCTACCGACCTCTCCCAGTATTTCGCAACATCCAAGTCTCTCTAGCGAAATCCGCAGCCCGAGCCTCAGCAGGCTTTCGTCTTCAACTAACAGAACCGACGGAAATTTGGACATTTTTTCTCGAGTTTGCTTTCGAACTGCCTGCAAATGATGCCGAGATTCCTAAATTTACCCACACGAGAGTAGCTAATGGCACGCTTCCTGATCCCAATCAGTGTGACACGTATATAAGCGCTTAGATTGCAACTTAGCGAGCGCGTAGTCAGCTCCGCAAACTTATCATACCTTTTATTCGACCTGCATTACCAGCGAACCGCTATGTCTACAAACGAACATAGGCGGATTCCCGTGTCAGCCAAGCCGTACAAGTTCGCAGTCAATCGGAAAAATTTTCCGAACAAAAAGTTCGCACTTCGTCAAACTCATTTCCTAACTGATGCAGTAAGTCCGGAATCGTGCTCCAGCGATTGTCTCTTCCAGCTAGTTCGAGGCTCAACAACGTAGCTTTCATTTTAGTGGCATACATGCAAGCGCATAGGCCCTTGAAGCCATGCACAGCTTGTAAAAAGCCGGAATGCTCTTCTCTAGCAAAGGCATTCTGCAATTTGAGAATATCGTCCGGAGCCTCTCGGGTAAAGCGCTTACTTAACTCAACACCCGCCTGACCATATCGGGACAGCAACTTGCTTACATCTATGGGCGCATCCAACTCACCGCCTGCCGGCGATTCCAAGTGACTGGTCGGTTTTGATGGGTGTCCTAACCACTCATCCATCAACTTGCCGAGTTCTACTGGATCCACAGGCTTGGCAATATAATCGTTCATGCCAGCAGCCAGACAGCGCTCACGATCGCCAGACATAGCATGAGCAGTGACGGCAATAATTGGGATCTGACGACAGCTCCCAGCTTCCTGCCGGCGAATTGTCTCTGTAGTTTCGAAGCCGTCCAAGTCTGGCATTTGGCAGTCCATCAGGATGAGGTCATATTTAGTCAGCGCCATTGCGGCCAAGACTTGATTGCCGTCTGCTACTACATGAGAAGTAAAGCCCATTTCCCGCAAATAAATCTGGGCGATCTCCTGGTTGATCGGATAGTCTTCAGCAATCAATATAAGCTCGGACCGGACTGTTTTACGAGGAAGTGCTCTCGTTTTCTCGTCGATCGCCGATCTGCCCATAATCGGTACTCCGGCACTAACAGCATTAATGATCGATTCCAGTAGGTGAGACCGTTTAAGCGGCTTGGTCAAATAGGCGTGAAAGCCTGAGGCAAGAGCAGTTTTGCCCAATCCAGGCGCATCAAAAGCAGTTAGTAGAATCAACTTGGTTTGGGCTAGCTCGTTAACTTCTTGAATGGCGAAGGCTAAATCCAGTCCATTTTGATCAGGCAAAAGGTAGTCGATCAGAGCAAGCGTAAAGTGATCACCAGCAAGAGCTGATTGACGAAGAGAATCGAGCGCTTTTGCGGCTGTAGTTACGACTTCATTCGGCATGCCCCAGCTCGAAAGATAACTACTGATAATTTGTCCAGACAGGGGCTCATCATCAACGACCAGTACCCTGACGTGACGCAGATCCTCACTCAGATTAATCTTCGGCTCTCGGCGTCTGACCACAAGCGGCACCGTAAACCAAAAAGTCGAGCCGATGCCAGGTTGGCTATCTATGCCCAATTTAC
>CAJCHQ010000554.1 GCA_903970295.1 Bryobacterales bacterium | reverse complement strand
TGCCATGGTGCGCCTCCCTGGTCTAATATCGGTTCCCGCCTGCACCGCGACTTTCGCCTGCTAGTGGGGATATCGTGTTGAGTGCTTCTTGCAAAAGATTGACTCGCACCTGCGGGGAAAGTTCCGCCGCAGCGCTTGTGCTATCTCTCTTCTTCTTTGACGTAGGTGCGCACTGTCCACTTCAATTCAAGGAGAACCTCATCGAACGAGGAGCTTTTGTGTTGGAAGTAATTCAGCGAAATAATTCCCTGCTGCAAGCTTAGCCAACCGGTAAGTACAAGGAAGTAGCAACGCAGCGAACCAAGGAAAATACGAATATCCAGCAGCTCTTCTTCAATTAATTTGCTCGCAGTGAGAATAGCATCTTCGGAACTCGCTTCTGCTTCGGCAATCAACGGAATTTTTTCCAGGTCTTCCTGTTTCACTATTCCTGCCATGCGCAATAAGTCGTGATAGCTAATCGTTGCTTTCACTTCGTCCTCGGGCACTTCTAAAAATGCGAGAACCTCTTCGAACGATTGATCGGTCGTATTCAAAGTGTTCAAAACAATGGCGGCTTGCTTCGGCGACACGGTTTCATTCGAGACCATCTCCTGAAGTGCAAGAGCATGATTCAACATGCGCACGGAAACAACTTTGTTTTGTATCAGGATGCGACCTACAGATTTCTCCTGTATCAAACTTTCTTCCAATGCTTTCAAAACTTCTTCTTCGGAAATCAAATCTGCCGAAACTAAAAGTTCGCCCAGCCTTATAGTAGGGCGGCTCGGACCGCGATAGTAACCCTGATCGCTCAATGTTGTTTCAAATGGTGCCAATCTCTCGTAGCAAGCTTTCAGACCGCTGATGGCTTGACTGCGAGTGACTCGTCCCGCTCTGATCAAAATTTGGGCGTTGAGAGCTGTAGCCAAAACCTCATCCGACAGAGCGCCCAACGACACGAGCAGCCGCCCCAGCGGCAGCCCTGTAGCCTGACTGGTGCGCATGGCAGTATCTAATTGCTCCTCTGGCAAAATGTCGGAGGCGAGCAGAAGCTCTCCTAGTCTGTTGGATTCCTTGTCTTCAGCGGGAGCCCATTCCAATTGCTTGAGCGCGTCGTCAAAAGTGATTGGACTCAATGACACCAGGTTTAGCGCTTTTACTGCAACTTCCAGTGGCAAAATGGAATCTCGAACCAGCGACTGCGCTTGCAGAGCTGCCTGAAATTCGGTTTCAGTGCAAAAGCCTGCCATGATCAGAACGCGACCTAGAGGCAAAGATGCAGAATACGCCGAGCTTATAGCTTCTTGCAGGTCCCCTTCACTCAGGATTTCGGCTGCCACCAACAGCTCGCCGATTCGCAAGTCCATCTTTTCTTGAGTAATTTTTTTCTCGAGCATGGTGACCAAAGACCTCAAAATTCCAACATGATCATAGTCTTCTTTAGAGGACTTGTCTTGCTAACAAAATCGTCATCGTTGTGGGCCAGCGGCAGAAGGCGGACTATCAAATCATAACTCAGGATATGTGCGGGAGAGATAGTGATTTGACGCGCATCAAAAATACTTCGAACTCTGCTTCAAATTTACAATTTCCTATATCGTGGAGAGGGCACCCGGAATAGATGGCAAGAGTCACCGTTTTGCCTGCCAGTTCATATTCGGGTTACAGTTATAAAATACGAACAGAAACAGGCTGAGGCGAGAGCTGCGCTTCGCTCGAGTTGCGGGAGCAATTATGTCAATCAAGTCATCTAAAGCGCCGCTTGCCGATCGCATGCGTCCGCGAAACCTTGACGAGTTTGTAGGTCAGAGCACTTTGCTTCAGGGTGATGGTGTTCTGCGTCATATGGTTGAAAGTCAGGAGCTTTCTTCTTTTATATTGTGGGGACCGCCGGGAGTAGGCAAAACGACTCTCGCGCGCATCGTCACCACGCAGACGAACAGCCGCTGGATGCAATTTTCCGCGGTGACATCCGGCATCAAAGAAATAAAACAAGTGATGTCCGAAGCCGAGGCTTTTGTCGCGATTGAGGAGCGTCGAACGGTTCTTTTCGTCGACGAGGTTCATCGCTTTAACAAGGCACAACAGGATGCATTTTTGCCATATGTCGAAAATGGCACCATCGTGCTTGTTGGTGCAACCACCGAAAACCCATCTTTTGAGATCAATTCAGCTCTGCTTTCGCGCATGAAAGTATTTATTCTGCACGAGCTTACCGAATCCGATCTGCTTTCGATCATGGAACGTGCGCTCAGTGATAAGGAGCGAGGATTAGGAAATGAGGGCATCGATGCGCCAGAGGACGTATTGAAGCTTTTAGCGACTTATTCGTCAGGGGATGCGCGAACAGCTCTTAACAGTTTGGAACTTGCTTTCCTCTTGGGCAAACGTCGAAATAGCAAAACGTTGTCCGAGGAAGATGCCAAATCGGCAATTCAACAGGCAGTTTTGAAGTACGACAAGACCGGTGAAAATCACTACAATTTAATTTCCGCGCTGCATAAGTCCATGCGCAATTCAGATGCAGACGCGAGCCTTTATTGGCTTGCGCGGATGCTCGAGGCAGGCGAAGATCCTATGTACATTGCCAGACGCGTGGTGCGATTTGCCTCGGAAGATGTAGGGTTGGCCGCTCCACAAGCACTAGGTCAGGCTGTTAGTGCCATGCAAGCCGTTGAATTTATTGGCATGCCCGAAGGAAAACTTGCCCTTGCGCAGGCTGTAGTTTTTCTTGCTCTCGCGCCCAAATCCAATGCTGTTTATATGGGCTATGCCGCTGCTGCTCAAGATGCGCACAATACTATTCAACATCCCGTGCCCCTTCATCTGCGCAATGCGCCCACAAGTCTCATGAAAGATGTTGGATATGGAAAAGGTTATGAATACGCGCATAACTACGAAACTGGCCGTGCTGACGAGATGAGTTGCCTGCCAGATGAATTGCTCGAGCGTATCTATTACAAACCTACAAACCGTGGTTTTGAGGGAAAGCTCAAAGGCAAGCCAGGCGCTACAAAAGAGCAGTAATTAAAACAGCGCCAGGTGGAGGTACCCCGCGCTGTTCTATGGATCAGGTAAAGCGAATTTCTAAGCTTGTTTTTTTTCGGGCATAAAGAAGTGCCACCAGCGACGAGCCTTCAGAACAGTAACTTCTGCTCTGGATTCTTGTAGCAATTTGGCAACCCGCCCATTTTCTTCGTCACTGGTTGTCACCATTTCATCCAGGAGATCGCGTTCGATCTTCAGTTTGGCCAGTGCATCCATCAGATATCTACGTTCAGTGACAGCAGCCTCGCGCTCGTATTCGAGTGTTTTAAGCTGCTTTATTTGAGACTCTAAAAAGGGGATGCGTTGCAAAGCGTAGTATTGACCTACCATGATTTGCTTTAAGGACGCATTCTCTTCGGTGAGTTCGGTCATCTTTTGCAGCAGAGCGATTACTCGTCTCTGCAGATAGGACAACTCGTCTTGCGACTTGGCCGTTATTCTCTGCTCGCGAGCTTTCTGAACGACAGTCAAAACTTCGCGACGGATTCTCTTTTCGCGAGCTGTTCGTACGCGAGCATCCTCTCCATCTGACACCACTTCTGATGCCCACCTGAACAAATGCTCAAGTCCGTCGAGGTCGATAGCGTCGTTATGTTCTGTAGCCGATTGGCCTGAATAAATCGGGCTTTGCAAAGCTTCTGAATTCTGATTGCTCACAGATGCCCCCCTTTCTTTGCCACCATGATAACGGTAAAGTGACGATTTGTGCCAATAAATCTTTGCCACCATATGTAAGGTCTTTGTTCTCTCGCGATTTTTCCTCTTGGTATCACTCGTGGTCTATACGGTTGGCACCATATATAGAGCTGATTTGCCACCATTGAACTATCCTGAACAATCCCCGAGCTATCCCAAAAGTTGTTCAAGTCTGATTCGGTAAACCCTGAACGCGTCCGAGTCTCCTCGCCTATCTTAAGCACTGCGAATTGACACTATTGATCAAAACCGTACGCATAAAGAGCAAATTGCCGGGTCGAGATCATATTCACAGGTATGTAGTGGTGCCAGCTTTTGGGCGCACCACCTGTGGAGTTTAGTTGGAAGACGCCTTATTGTTGTTATTTGATTATTCTCGAATGGAAGGCCACCATCATTGATGCGCTCGCAAAGATCTATGGCGAAGCGGCAGCGTTTTTTATCGGACCCTACTCGTATTTATCAGGTTGCGGAGCCTGGAAACAGCGAGTGAAAAATTCTGGTTGATACTCATATATAAGGATTTGGCTACGTAGGACTTGGCGGGAATGGTTTGTGTATATGCGATAGGTGCCTATGAGTATTCATTGGGATGTCCTGTGGGCGTCTGATGGTGCCGCTACTGGATGTCTGTTGAGGGGGTGTCGGGCGTCC
>CAJCHQ010000553.1 GCA_903970295.1 Bryobacterales bacterium | reverse complement strand
AGCTTATCGAGCAAAGAAACAGCGCGCAGATTGAGCCACTGGGTCTTGGGACTCTTCGAGGACGCGCCAGGCTGAACCGGCAGCTCTTCATTCATATTGGCCAACCAGCGGACAGTTTCTTCGCCGGTGTAAGCCTTCTTCATCGAACCGAGAATGCGGTTGGCTAATTCTTCATTGATAGGCGCCGGTGGCTCCGGATTGAACTCTTTTTTCTGATCATTGGGACGTTCCCGGTTCATCGATACCCCCTTACATCTGCGTGCAAACGAACTCAGCTCCACGAATACTGTGTCCCACGTAGACCGGTCGGCAAAACCGCTCGTGGACCATACAGTATGACTTATTTAGATAAAATCTGTTATTGCACTGGCAAAGGCGGCTGTTGAGCTTTCGGGACTCGCTATTGCTGATGCTGTGCGAAAAACTCCCAGATAACGTGGGTAGCGTTGAGCTTATCTGTTGCCTTGCCGATAATTCGCTCGGAAAGAAACTCACGTCCGCCGGGATAGCTGTGCCCGGCATCAGCAATCGTGTAAAAGATGACTTCGGCACCTGTATCCTGCGGTTGATAAGTGATTTTGGTGACACCGTCGACTTCCAGCCGGGAAACGGGCTCGGGCAAGCAGCCGCAACTGACTGCATATTTTTTGACAACTTCTCGGACGGAAGGTCGATTCCTCTCTTGTCGACTCCATATATCTTTGACGACGCCACCATCAATTGGAATCAAGGGATCGTTCAGGCAGGCAATCACAATTGCCGGCACTGGTTTTGCCGGACGCGGATCAGGCAAGGCCAGATAGCCGGCAACCGGTCCGATAGCAGCAATGCGATCGCATAGATCGACGCCCAGACGCCACGACATTGCCGCTCCATTGGAAAATCCAGTGGCATAGACTCGCGTCAGATCGAGATTGTAGTTTTTGTCGATGGTATCGATAATGGTGCTAGAGAACAGAACATCATCCGGTGCTTTTGGAATATTGGAAACACCCGGCACAATCGCCTGTGCACCTCGCTTACTGCCCGCATTCCAGTATTGAGGATTGCGAAGAAAGGAAGGGGGGCGATCGGGAGATGGCGGCATGCCGTTCGGAAACGCGACGATAAAGTTTTCGCGATCTGCTTTGCGATCCCAGCCCGTGATCGTAGCGGCCTTTTCAGCATCACCGCCCGCACCATGGAAGGCTAAGACTAAGGGCAACGGCTTTTTTCGATCGTACGTTGCCGGTATATGCACGATGAAATTGCGTGCTAGTCCCTCGATTTCGATATCGAAATCATGTTTGCCGGGAGCATCCAGCTTGGCATCAGGTGTTGCTTCATCCATCACGGCGGCGGCATGACCGCGATCGCCCCGTGCACATCGGTTGGCGGCTGGGATGGCAGATGCAAAATCATTTGGGCAGCGATCGCACCGCGCTCATAAGTGCCGAATTTGATCTTCAAACCGACACCATTGTAGGCGTTGAAAGATTGGACTAGATTCGCAGATTTATCGCAAGTGATTTTGACCGTGAGATTGTCAGTCGTTGCCGACGGTGTGAAAATCAAAGTTTGATTAGCGAGGCTGTCGAGTGAATATTTCTTGGCAAATTGAATATCAATCGTTTGATTTACTGTACTGAGCACAAGGTGGTCGAGAGAAAATGAATCGTTGATACTGGAAGTCAATTTGGCGGTGGCACCACTGAAGGGTGAGCCGCAGAGAGTTCCTTCGAGTGCCTTCGATGGCAGATCCAGGTTGGTTACATCAAGCGCCGAACCGCTGGCTGTATTCACTTGTGCGCTCGATGGGTGCGTCGAAGCGCAGCAAAGCAGAATGACCGATGTGTAAATCAGATGTAGGGAAAATTTGGTCCGATCGTAAAGCCTGGGAAATTTCATGAATACTCCGGCTTAGGCATGAACTGTGCAATTATAAACCCGGTGACGAATCCACCGACGTGGGCCCAGAATGCCACACCACCGGCTTCGTTAGGTGAGGTAATGGCAAGTGAACCCAAACCTGTAAAAAATTGCATAGCGAACCACAAGC
>CAJCHQ010000552.1 GCA_903970295.1 Bryobacterales bacterium | reverse complement strand
GCCTCTCGCGCGATCTGCACAAGCTTCGCGCCCGCTGGTTCGCCATGGTCCATGATCGGCTCAAGCCGACACCCGCGGAGTTGGCCGCCAGAGCCACGCGCTATCCGGACTTGCTCTGCAGCCGCATTCCCTCGACAGTCGCCCTGGCGCTTCCAGTCGTCAGAAATCTGGTCAAGGCGGGACGTCTCGATCCTTCATCGCTCGTTGACCGCCTCGCTCCGATTCTTCATGTCAGTACCAAGTGGATAGTGAAGCAGGCGCTTGCCCTTCTTGACCAGGCCGCAACCCGAGCCGGAGATTCCGCTCAGAAAAATCGCATCGCGGCCATTTCGGCCGAGGCCCTGGTGCACGATTCGGCCGACATTCAAGAGGCGACGCTTGATCTCGTCGAACGACACGGCGATCTGCACAGCCGAACGATCCAAGACCTGCTCGCGACCCGAGTTGAGTCTCTGAATCCTTCGCTCCGGGGCCGGCTCGAAGCCTGGCTAGCTCAGCCAGCGATGAAAGCAGCGAGCAAACAGGTTCGCAAGACTTTTGACGAGGGAGCTAAAAACACCGCGCGCACATCCAGGCAGGTAGAGCAGAGCCCGACCGGAAAGAGTATGCAAAAAGCTGGCAATGACTTCGGTGAAGAGGTGAAGGGCTTTGGTAACAACTTGAATAAAAAATTCGGTTCAAGCTTCCCGAAAAGCACTTCTACCGGAACGGTTACTAAGACCAGCGTCAGACACGGTTCAGGGTCCAAAATCGAGACAAAGACTCAAACGAAGACAGATTCGAATAAGTCGCTATCGGGTGCGGAAATAGAGAAGAATGCCTCCAGGACTTTACAAAATGCGGGTAAGGCAATCGACAATTCCGTTAAAAAGCTTCAGAATAAGCCCTCAGGTAAGTGAGTCAATAGGTGGGTCGGTAGCTGGGGAATCTTTTGGATTTTTAGTATGTATGTTTTCGTCTTCTGAATGGAAAACGATTTGAAGAATCTGAGAAGTCCTGTCAAATGTCCGCAATGCGGCACTGCGTCACCATCTGGTTACGATTTTTGTAGAGTAGACGGCACTCCGCTGCGACAAAGTCAACAACTTCCGACAGCTGAAGCTTCCCTATCCAAATGCAAGTGCGGAAATGTTATAGCTGTGCCTGAAGAATCAGGGTCCTGCATCGTTTGCGGGGCCGCATGGAAGCCGCGCGACCACGTCGAATATCAAATCAATTCGAATTTCGCTGCGATCACCGACTGCGGAATCGAACACGAATTGAACGAAGACGATGTCTACATTGCTTGCGAAACCTACAAGGGCTCACTTTTTAAAGTGCTCGTTGTTTGTGACGGACTATCGAGCGCACAACACGCAAAAGAGTCATCCTCAATGGCAGCCAGAGCGGCGAGCGATTATCTTGTCGGCGCAATCAAAAATGGCTGGACAGAGCCCCGGCTAGCAATGAGCCAGGCGATTGCGGCGGCACACCAGGCGGTTTGTACATTACCTTATCGGAAAAATAGTGTCAAAGATCCTCCGGGAACAACAATAGTTGCTGCGGTATTGAGTCCAACTACTGCAACCATCGGATGGGTCGGAGATAGTCGTGCCTACCTGGTTCAGAAACATACAGTAAAATTGCTCACTCATGATCATTCATGGATCAATCGAGTAATTGATGCCGGGCTGCTGACTGAAGAAGAAGCGACGAAATCAGTGAACGCACACGTCATAATGCATTGCATTGGTCCGATAGAAACATCCGTGTCGGGCATTCTTCCGGTATCAGTAGTGGTATCGGAAGATATTACAAAACAGTCTGTGATAATCTTGTGTTCGGACGGATTTTGGAATTACACAGAGTCTGTTGAGGCATTCGAAGCGACTCTAGCAACCGCACCCAAAAAAGGAGACGCTATGACTCTAGCCAAACATCTGGTCTTCTTTGCACTGGCGAAAGGTGGGCACGACAACATATCGGTAGCCATAGCCTCAAATGGTGCATGGAAATGAGTGCGGCTGCATTCAAGTTAAAGCCTGTCATCTATCAACTAGTCGTCAGGTATTTTAGCAATACAAAGCTGGCCAATAAACTGAATGGCACCATCACTGAAAATGGTTGCGGCAAATTCGATGATATAAACGTAGTTGCTCTGAACGAAATAAAAAATCTTGGTTGCACACATATCTGGTTAACTGGATGCATTCGACAGGCAACCCTTACGGATCACCCGAAGGTCGGTTTGACTGCAGATGACGCGG
>CAJCHQ010000551.1 GCA_903970295.1 Bryobacterales bacterium | reverse complement strand
TTGATTTTGAATCTGCACAAGGACCGGGTAGTGATTGCCAACACTCAGAATAAAAAATGTTTTGCCGGTAGCCCTGACAAGGCAGCCAATTACTTGAAAATGATGGGCTATAAAATGGACGAGCCCAGTAAGTTGAGTTTGAAGAAATTTGTCTGGTCGCCCTGGAAGATCGACAAGAAAGAGAAAAAATTGGGGATAGAGGCTCAACTGGTTGAAAGGCATATCCTCAATCCGCCTCCATACTCGAGCCGCAAGGAGTGGATGTGGGTGGCAACCGAATTCAAAATGCCCCCTAAACTTTTGCAAGCATATCTGCGCTGGACTGACGATAAAAGTGCTATTGCCTTTCCACTGGAGCGGTGGACGGTAGTCGAGTCGCCTCAGGTCGGTTACAAGACCTGGCATGAGCTGACGACCAAGGAAGCAAAACGAATGACTTTAAGCGAAGACGACTTCAACGCGCCGCCAGGCTATACCGAAGTGCACGACATGGGAGAGTTTGTCTATAACGATGTCGGCTCCGAGACTTTGGGGCAACTGGCTGACACGATGCGGAAAAAGCGCAACCTGCCGCCTCTTGATCATAAAGCGAAATCGACTCTGCCCAACACTTCGGAAAGCACACCCAAGCCTGCACCAAATACGGTGCCAGGCGCGCAAAAACATTTCAATTCTTTAGCGAACTGAGAATGGCGCAGGCGCTTAAACGCATTTTTATATAATTCTGATAATCATGCTGACTGAGCCTGTATTGCGCATGATGAATCAAGGCGATTGCGTAGTATGGATGGGAAGTGCCATAGGATGATTTAGAGGCCATGGCCGCCTCTGCTCTTTGAAAGAGACTTTCTGGATCTTTGTCGGCTTGAGCGAATTTATCGCCGCCAGGAATTTTTGCCACTCTTGTCAAATCGGCTTGTGGGCTCACAGCCAGAACTTCGGCCAAATGGAGGGCACAGAGCGAATAATTTTTTCCCCCTTCACCTTCCAGCCGTTGCCACATTGGCAAAGCCTGATAAAAGAGTCTAACGGCGTGCCCATATTCTTGCTGAGGCGTGTCACTATCGATCCGCTGAATATCTTTATTCGCTGCCCTCTGGTAGATTTCACCGAGCCGGCTGTAGCAAAGCGCAGCCAACTCTAAAGTGGTAATTTTTGTAAACCGAACTCACCAGCATAATCAGTGATTGATGGTGCACCTGAGCTACGAGCCCAGGTATAGATCGCTTTGGTGTAATAGCGCACGGCCAGGTCATAGCGCTCCAGGTAGTAGTAACAATTCCCAGCCCGAGCAATCTGCAAGGTCTGTTCGGTCACATCGTGGTGATCGTCCAGATTGTAGAGCGAAACTATCGTGTTGTAATCCTCAGCGGCTTCCGCGAATTTGCCCATATCGTAATAAGCCTGGGCTCTTTGTTGACGCACAAAAAGCATCGGCACCGAATGAGCGTCGGCGTAACGTCCAGAAATTTTCAGAGCTTTGGTCAGTACGGTTACAGCCTGTTCGAACAAACCCTGGTCGATCAGTTTTTTCCCGGCCATCGTGCACATATGAAAAGTTTCAGAGAAACTTTCCAGGTTGGGATGAGCAAGATATTCGTCTGCGACTTTGATCACGAAATTGGTGGCAATCACATCTTGATCGTCATTCTTGAGCCGGGCCGTGCCCCGATTATCTTCCCACTTCAGGGGCTGCTTAGCTGCAGGCGAGTCGGCAATGTTCCAGAAGGTGACTGCCGGATAAGCGATGCTAAAAAGTAGCACGAAGATAAATGCCAGTGCCACCATTTTATGAGCGCTCTTTTCGTTTTTTGTGCGCGGCGCCTTTTTCAAGCGAGCCAGCTCCAGGCGGCTTTTTATAATGCCTATCAGGCTGAATTGTTGCGCTTTTTGGAAAGATTCGAGATCTTCGGCTAATTCGACCATCTTCTGATAGCGAAGATCCGGTGACTTGGCCAGAGCTTTAAAGACAATTGCCTCCAGGGCGTGAGGGATCTTGAGGTCACCGCGGGACAAAGGTGGTGGCACATCATTGATGTGTTTGTACAGAACCTCCAGTGCATTGTCACCATTGTGTGGTGGTTTCCCCGCTAAGGTTTCATACATCAGACAGCCCATCGAATAAATGTCAGAGCGGTAATCCAGCTTTTCGCCTTTGGCCTGTTCCGGACTCATGTACAGAGGACTGCCAAATACTTCGCCGGTTTGAGTCAGCGCAATAGATTCAGCACCCTCCTGGGGCAGCAGTTTAGCGATGCCGAAATCCACCAACTGGACAACATCTTTATCGTCGCCCTGCTCGACGAGAATGATGTTGCTCGGTTTCAAATCGCGATGGATCACCCCTTTTTCATGAGCCAGATCCAGTGCGCTCGCCACCTGGCTGAAAATGTAGATTGCTCGATTGATAGGTAGGTGTCCGCAATTGGCAATCAAATCTTGAAGGGAGATTCCTTCCAGATAGTCCATGACAAGATAGGGCTGGCCCTCGGGCGTGATGCCAAAGTTGTAGATGGTGACAACATTGGTGTGCACGATGTTGCTTGCCGCTTGAGCTTCTTGTTGGAAGCGTTGCAGACTAAGTGGATGTAGTACCAAATGTGGTAGCAATGTTTTGATTGCTACGATTTTACGCAGCATCAGATGCCGGGCTTTGTAGACGACGCTCATGCCGCCTTGACCGACGATCGAAAGAATTTCATACTGTTCGTCGAGGGTTTGACCAACTAACGAATTGACGACGGCATCGCGCGTTCGTACTTCCGGGAAGGGAATTTGCTTGTTGTTGCCGTCTGTCCGGATTGTGTCTGCCTCAGCCTGGTGCATTGCCCGTAATTCTTGACTGAGATCGAGGGCGGTCGGTTGTCTTTGCGGTTTTTCAGATTTTTCCTTACCAGCGGCCCGTCGGGCTCTTTCGCTCCCTGACCGGCTCGCCTGCGACACCGGTTTTTCGGATTCTGGGCGCTGTTTGCCCGACGTGGAAGCGGAGCTGAATTTGAGCATTTCGCTCGAATTCGCGGCGCTTGCCTCTTCCGGCAGTTTTGTGCCGTCATTAGGACAAAAGCTGACATCGGGCGAAAAAGCTTGCCTGCACTTCGGGCAGGTCTTGGCTTTGTGGCTTTTGTTGTCGCCGGATTGCACTTTTGAAAACTAGCTCTTTGGCAGGAAGGTCTATGCTTCAGATATTCCCATCTTGGCATGTCTAATCTGCCCTAACCTGGTGACGCGGGGTTTGGCAATTAATTATTTTCGCTGTGGGCTGATCTTGAATTCTACCGCGCTAATCGGGGCTCGGTGTGCGCACCGCAGGCGGTGCTGGGTGTCTTTCCAATTCCGCGCTTACATTGAGTTGAAGTGCATAAGACCAACAAACGACTATGATCGTCAATGCGGTGCAGCCCAGCGCAGCCCATGGACGGACAGACCGTGCGCCTCTCAGGTCGAATGCGGGTAAGGCGAGGTGAGAGAGGAGGAGGCAGATCGGTACTATTCCGAGTGAAGCGAGGCCTTCCTCGGGATGCAAGCAGTTCAAGAGGTCTGTCGGTGCGTCTAGAATTGCCACCATCCACAGTATCAAAAATAAGTAGGGACGCCAATTGAAATGCTGTCTCGGGCATCTCATTAGACCAAGCGTCAGGACGATGGCGAGCCCGACTCTCAGTGAAGTTGAGACAAGGTGCGGCAGGTATGCCTTGATTGGGATAAGACCTAAAACTGGCCAGATCATTGTTTGGCATCCCCACCAACCGAACTCAAGTCGCGAAGGCGATAATTCAGTGCGGGCTGAAATCAGGCAGGTCACCTCCAGTGCCCAGAACATCCACGTATCGGTGGCTAGACGTTTGTATTGCCCGAGCCAGCTTCCTTTGCTCGTTTCGCCCGGGTGCGGTCGACTGGGATCGAGTGGAGAACATAAAAGACTGGCGAACACCATTACTAACGGCAAAGTTAAAGCTGATTTGTCGATAGAGAAATGCAAACCGGCACAAACCGTTGCCCAGAGCAAATATTGATGTTCACGCAAAAGTTGAAAGCGGAGAAAAAACATCACAGCCGCCAGATAAAATAACGAGCTAAGCAAATTATCCCGGGTCGCGAGTATAGATACTGAAAGCCCGTTCAGCGGATTGACCGCATACAACAATCCTGCCCAGATCGCAGTCGCAGCACCCATGCGGTTTCCCTTCAAACCGCTCAGCTCCAAGCTGAGCAAAACCACACAGCCACAACTGAGGCAATGTATAAAAATGTTGGTCAAGAAATAGCCAAGCGCATGGAGATGCCAGACGCCGAAGTCGGTTAATAAGCTAAAGGCCACGACAAAGCTCGTCCTGTTTTCTCCAGGACCACCGTACAAATAATCAGTCAGATCGTGGAAAAGATATTGCCACTGGCCATGGAATGCTCTGGCAATGTCCTGGAGGGGTTGCAGCCGATCGGAGAGAAAGCCAGAGTTCAAGATGGGAAAATAATTCGTCAGGCAGATAATCAAAATGCCTGCGAGTCCGAACAGAACTTGAATCTTCAGTGAGTCGAGGTCAAGCGTTTGAGGTTCGAGCGTGCGAATCTGTTCGGATGTAGTTTTCGGCTCGGAGCTGGTCTCGATTATGTCCAAATGGCAAAGCCTTTATTTATTGGCTTGATCGGTCAAAAGAAGAAAACGCCTTCATGAACGACTAATTATAGGGTCCTGAGCTGGTGACGCGGCTCTGAATTTGCAACAATGTCGATAAGAGGACATAAGGGGCTGGATTACGCAACGTCAGTTTTTCGATTTTCCAGAAGGCTTTCTATGGGGTGCGGCCACCTCTCATTTTCAGATTGAGGGTCAGCCTTTAGAATCCGGAAAACGTCTCTCTGATTGGTCTGCCTGGTCCATTCTCGAGGGTAAGATCAAAGATCTTTCGAACGCCGATCGAGCCTGCGATTTTCACAATCGCTTTGCTTCCGATATTGAAATCTGTCGACGTTTGAATTTGAACTCTTTTAGAATCAGCTTGAATTGGCCGCTGCTTTGCCCGCTTGAGCTGATCGAGGGAGAGGAATTGGTTTTAGATCCAGAGGCCGTGGCTTTTTATAGAGCCTTACTCGAGGGTTTAAAGAAGGAAGGAATCAAGACTTTTGTCACACTGTTTCACTTCACATTACCCGCCTGGCTTGCTGACAAAGGCGGCTGGAGCAATCCGGCGAGCGTGATTGCCTTCGAGAAATTTGCCCAGCAGGCGGCTTCTGCTTTCGGCGATCTAGTCGATTATTGGCTGACTTTGAACGAACCGCTTGCTTATGCGTATCAAGGCTACGTGGCGGCACTTTGGCCGCCCGGGCACAAAAATGATTATCTCGGCGCTTTCACGACCATACGCCACATGCTGGAAGCACATGCCGCCGCCTATCACAGGCTGCACGCGATGCTGCCGCAAGCGATGGTCAGCTTCGCCATGCACTGGCGTCCATTTGTCGCCAAGAAGCGCTGGAGTCCTCTCGATCAGATGGTCAAGTATTACCGCGATTATGTTTTCAATCATATGTTCCCTATGGCCGTGCAATACGGTCAACTGAATTTTCCCTTTCCCATCTCCAGGCAACCGGCAGTGAAAGCATTGAGCGGTACGGTTGCCGGTCTGAAAGGGACGATGGACTATGTGGCTGTAAACTATTACACGCGCGAATTGTCGAAATTCCGCTTCGGCTGGCCGATCGATATATTCGGTGTTGCCGCTGACGAACCAGAGTTGGAAGTCAATTGTCTGGGCTGGGAAAACTTTCCCGACGGCTTGTTCTATTTGCTCGTCGACGACCTGGCCCCATTCAAGCGTAACGACGACGGCTCATTGCGGCCGATTATCATCACCGAGAATGGTTTCCCCACGGCATTTCCTTCTGAGCTAGGCGAAGGTGATTGGTCTCTGGTTGATGACATAAGGGTGCAATATTTGACAACGCATCTGCTCGCCATTCACCGGGCAATTAAAGCCGGAGCTAATGTGAAAGGTTACTTATATTGGTCTTTGCTCGACAATTTCGAATGGGCAGAGGGCCTATTGCCGCGTTTCGGGCTGGTGCGTGTGGCTTACCCTACGCAGGAAAGAACATTGCGTAAGAGTGCTCATGTTTTTGCCGACATTGCGCGTCAAAATGGCATTCAAGCGCCAATGCTTTAAATGAAGGAAAATAGAGAAGATGCAAGCGGGTACAGCAATGAAATTCGGCTTAGCTTTAGTCACCCTGTTTTTGCTCGCGCTGTTCGACAGTGCCGGACAAAGTGCGTTTCTGCCTGCCGCTCGGGCGCAGACAGGAGAAACCCTGGCTGATAGTCCCAGTCACTCGGTGGCCAGGCTGATTGCTGAGGTGACGACAATCAAACCCGGCACCGCATTTCTTGCCGGTGCAGATTTAACGATGCAGCCAGGCTGGCATACCTACTACAAAGACTGCGGCGACGCCGGTATGCCCACCAAGATAATTTGGGAATTGCCGCCCGGCTTCACGCATGGAGATTTGCTCTGGGAACAGCCGA
>CAJCHQ010000550.1 GCA_903970295.1 Bryobacterales bacterium | reverse complement strand
TAGTTTGTTCGCTGCTAAAAGTTTCGGCTGCAAGGTTACGGCCGTGACGATTTCATCGGAACAATTCAAGTTCGTTCAGGATTTGATCACGCTCAACCATATGGAAAAGTTGATCGATGTTCAGCTCAAAGACTATCGTTTGATTGAAGGTGTGTATGACAAAATCGTCTCGATTGAAATGATCGAAGCCGTTGGCGACGAGCATTTGGATACGTTTTTTGCCTGCTGCAATCGCTTGCTAAAAAGGGATGGTCTGCTCGGTTTGCAAATGATAACTTCACCAGACTCACGTTACGACACCCTGCGCCGAAACGTCGACTTCATTCAAAAGCATATTTTCCCAGGCTCGCTGTTGCCCTCATTGAGGCGCATCAACCAGGCTATGGAGAGATGCGGAGATCTGTTTCTCTACGACATCCATGATCTGGGCGCATCATATGTGCACACCCTCAAGGCCTGGCAAATTCGATTCAACCGTTCACGGGCTCAGGTTGAAGCGCTAGGCTTCGACGAAACCTTCATGCGAAAATGGAATTATTATTTCTCGTATTGTCAGGCCGCTTTTGACATGCGCAACATCACTGTCGTCCAGGCTGTTTATACGCGACCCAATAATCTTAATTTGAGGGATTGAAAGATTTATATCAGCCCGCTACTCAGAAGAGTACAAGCATGTTCGTTCCCTGGTTCAAGAGGCAAACACAATGAATCAAACTTTAGCCGCCCCTCTACCGCAGTCGGCGCAGGAGGAACGCAACAAAAACGAGCGCTTCTATCGTTTTCTGGCCACCGGCATCGTTCCAGAATGGCTGATTAGAGTGGGCATCCGGCGAATGCTGGCAAAAACGCTGCGCGATCACAAAAAGGCTAACAGCGAAGACGAAATCAAAAAGCGTGTGCAGTTCGTCAAAGAGTTGCAGGGCAGACCAATCGCCATCCAGACGGACGCCGCTAACGAACAACATTACGAAGTTCCGACCGCTTTTTTTCAGCAAGTACTGGGACCGCATATGAAATACAGCAGCGCCTATTGGGCGGCTGGGCAAACCAAATTAGCCGCTGCAGAAAATGAGATGCTGGCGCTAACTTGCCAGCGCGCCTCAATCGAAAATGGCCACCAGATTCTGGAGCTTGGCTGTGGCTGGGGCTCGCTCACTTTGTTCATGGCAGAAAATTTCCCTAACTCGTCGATTATGGCAGTCTCCAATTCCAAAACCCAACGCCAACATATTGAAGCCGAAGCAGCTAAACGTGGTTTGACGAACATCAGAGTGATCACTGAAAACATGGAAAACTTCGACCCCGGTGAAACTTTCGATCGCGTGGTTTCTGTCGAAATGTTCGAGCACATGAAGAACTATGATTTACTCCTGGAGCGCATCGCATCTTGGCTGGTGCCGCAGGGCAAGCTGTTCGTGCATATCTTCAGTCACAAGAACCTCGAATATCACTACGAAGACGCAGACGGTACGGACTGGTTGACCAGACACTTCTTCGCCGGTGGCATCATGCCTTCCGATCCATTGCTCTTTTATTTTCAACGCTCGCTCACAATCGCCGAGCACTGGCGCGTCAATGGTCGGCATTATCAAGCCACAGCTGAAGCCTGGTTGCAGAATATGAGTGCGCGTCGAGAGCAAATCATGCCTATACTTTCAGCCACTTACGGTGAGAAAGAAGCAAAGAATTGGTACGTTTATTGGCGGCTATTCTTCCTCGCTTGCGCCGAGCTGTGGGGCTACAAAAACGGCGAAGAATGGATGGTTTCGCACTATCTTTTTGTTAAGCCCGTTCGCTAAATCGCGTTTGCTAACGGTAAGTCCGACACCTTCAATGGCAACTTGAACCAGAAAGTCGAACCTTGATCTTTCGTACTGTCAACACCGATGGTACCGCCCATCAACTCAACATATCGCTTGGTGATTGACAGGCCCAACCAGTGCCACCAAAGCGCCTGGTCGTAGTGCCGTCAGCTTGCACGAATGGGTCGAACAATTTGGACTGAGCCGCCTCACTGACACCGATACCAGTATCTTCGACTGCGAAACGAATCTCCACAACCCCGTTTTTTAGCCCGACACACTCAGCCAATACCCGTATTTTTCCAGCCGCTGTGAACTTAACGGCATTATGGGCGAGGTTGAGCAGGCACTGCCTGACCTTCAGCTCGTCTCCATTGACCAGGCTGGGAATTTTTGGATCACAAATGACTGCGACGTCCAGACCCTTTTTCTGAGTCAATGCTCTAATCGAAACATAGACAGTCTCAACCAATTCATCAACAGAGAAAGTGGTGTTTTGGCAAACGATGTGACCGGCTTCCAATTTGGAAAAATCCAGAATGTCTGTCAAAACACGATGCAGTTGCTGCGAGGAACTGTAGATACATTCAGCCGATTGCAATCGGTCGCCGTCACTCATGTCATTATCGGCAACGAGCAATTCGGCCATGCCGAGGATGCCTGATAGAGGCGTGCGAATTTCATGACTGACATTGGCCACGAATTCGCTTTTTAATTTGCTCAACTCGATTGCCTTATCACGCGCAATTCGCAGTTCTTCATTCAAGCGAACCAATTCGTGGTTATGTTGATCGA
>CAJCHQ010000549.1 GCA_903970295.1 Bryobacterales bacterium | reverse complement strand
CAATCACATTTGCCGCCCAACCAGAAGACAACATCCGCCGCAAAGGGGCCGAGTTGAAACCGGGGCAAGACGTTCTGCCGGCTGGCATCCGCATCACTCCGCCAGTAGTCGGGCTGCTGGCTACGTTGGGTTACAGTTCCTTCTCTGTTTATCGCAAGCCCAAAGTGGCATTCGTCATCACCGGGGACGAACTGATCGCACCAGGCCAGAAGCTTGGCGAAAGTGAGATTTATGACTCAAATTCTTATGCGCTCCAAGCTGCTGTTTCTGCACTAGGTATCGAAGACTGGTCTTGCCACTACGCTCGTGACACTCGCCAATCCACGCGCCGCGCTTTCGCCCAGGCAATCGAAGAGGCGGATGTCATAATTTCATCTGGTGGGGTCTCGGTCGGCGATCATGATTATGTCAAAGCGGTGCTAGCTGATTTGAATGTCAAGACAAATTTCTGGCGTATAGCGATCAAACCGGGTAAGCCTGTTTATTTCGGTACAGTCGATCGACCGAAGCGAAAGGGGCAGCCGAAACTAGTTTTTGGCCTGCCAGGTAATCCAGTTTCCGTTCTCGTCACCTACCACCAATTAGTCAAACCGGCGCTTTTGAAGATGATGGGTGGCACTAATCTCTCCGGCAAAAGATATGTCGCGGAAGTAACTGAAAAGCTAATTAAAAAACCGGGACGACTTGATTTCGTGCGGGCCCGGCTGACTACCACTGCCGGCGGTGCCCTGCAAGCGCAACCAACACGCGGACAAGATTCGCACATGCTCAGCGGCTTAGCTCTAGCTGATTGTATTTTGCACTTCGATGCCGATGATAAATGTGCGGAAAAAGGAACGAAGCTAATCTGCGATCAGCTGAATTGGTGCGATTAGCTAAGATAATTACTAACACGTTAGAGGAGAAAAAGATGCGAAGCAAGTCGGGAACAGCTTCTGCCACACTGGATCCCGTCGGCCTCCGCTTTTGGATTGGCGCCCAGCCCGCTACTTCATCAGCGGGCAAAAACGTCGGCACGACAGCGCTCAATAAAGGCTGGACACAGATCTGCCGGAACAGAGGCTCGACTTCTGCCACTGCCAACGGTGGCGAAGACTGGTCATAATTGATAGTTGCAAAGTGCCCGAAATAATGTTTTAATCAGGGTCGTTTTGTGGCAAGTGAATAATGTGAGTCGCGGAAAATCCGTGGAATCGAGCAAGGTATAATCAACCTGCGAGTAACTCACCTGCGATCCAGGCGGCGCGACTGCGCCCGCAGTCGAACTACTTATCTTGCTAAGTCCCACTTGTTCCCGATGAGTATTTGAGTCGACACGGCAACCAAGAGAGATAATCGCCTGCATGTATATTCATCCTCATGTGAAAAGCAGCCTGCTCGCTCTTTTAGCGACCCTGGGGGTCGGTATTCGTCCAGCTTTCGCCGACAACATCGCTTTCACGGCAGAGGCTCCGGTCGGCACACAACTGAAATTGCCCGTATGCTCGTGGAGCGATAGTAACCAACCGACCAGGGCAATCATCGTCGCGATCCATGGTGCCACCCTCTACTCGCGCACCTTCGACGAAACAGCCAGACATTTGGCCGCCCGAGGATATCCGGTATATGCCTCAGACATGCGCGGATTCGGCCGCTGGCGAAGCGAAAGCTCGACATTCAATGGTGATAATGGCATACATTATTCACAGACCAAAGAAGATCTGCTGATGATTCTCAGCAACTTACGCCAGGAATTTCCGGGCAAAAAGATCTACTGCCTGGGTGAAAGTGTGGGCGCCAATCTCTGTTTCTGGTTGGCCTCCAATAAGCCTGAGTTGTTGGATGGAGTTATAGTTTCCAGCCCATGCATCAAAAAAATCTTTCATCCAAACGCCCGTATGGCTGTGGACGTGCCAAAGTGCTTTTTCAACCCTAATGCCAAATGCTCAATGGGACCCTATATCGAGCCTTTTCTGTCTGAAAACAAAAAGCTTACCCAGGCATATATGAACGATGCTGAAATTATGCACGGATTGAGCGCCGCGGAGCTTATCAAGAGCATGCGAACGAATACTCAAGCGCTGGCCGAAGTCAAATATATTCCAGCCGGTCTACCCATTTTGATCATCGCCGGAGAGAAAGATGCGATTTACAGTTCCAAAGCAGTTCCCACACTGGCGAAGGAAATTGGTTCGGATCACAAAACTGTTTTCATCGAGCCGAATCGCGGTCATCTTCTTCTCGAAACCAAATTCGTGGCACCCGAAATACTCGGACAAATAGATGAATGGCTGGCAAAGAACGAAACAGCCACAGACAAGATTTCCAAAGCAGAATAAAGGCAGTGACTGAATCCTCGATCAGCACGGACTCGATAAAACCTAAACCTTCAATACGTGAAGCGACCGATGCGGAGCGCCCGCTGGTCGTCGACATAACACTGCAAGCGTATGCCGAATATGAGAAACACAGCGATCCGGACTTCTGGCAACGCTATCAAAGCAATATCCGCGAAGCACTCCTATACGGCGATTCGACGTCGCGTTATATCGCTGAAATCGATGGACAAATGGCTGCGAGCGTCCTCTATTGCCCGCCGTCTGAGCGCCGCATGGGCACGACCACAATTAAAAATGACTATCCTGAAATGCGTTTGCTGGCCACTCTAAAACAGTTTCGCGGCCAGGGCACCGGCGCAGCTTTGATATCATTCTGCGAAGAAAAAGCGAAATTGGCAGGCGCGCAGGCCATCACCCTGCACACAACGATATTGATGCAAACAGCTAAAGCCATGTATGAGCGTAGGGGCTACGTCCGCTATCCTCTCATCGATTTCGAGCCGGTGCCTAGCTTCGTCGTTCTGGGCTATTGCAAACACTTCGATCAGAAAAATGTCTGACCAATGGGGCTCGTGTAGCCTTTCAGCCACATGGGTATGATACCACATGCGGTGCAGCGCAAATCACACCCGACACAATTCAAAGGTACCTCTGATCCAACCGCTTAATCGTCGTCCTCGCGTTCGCGTGCTAAGTGCGCCAGGGAATCGAGTCCATCAACCTATCGAGACGCGTAATATCTTGCTCTAAGTCCTTCACGAGCTCCGGGGACATACTGCGGCATAAATCGTTAACCACTGCCCAGACTTCATCTTCGAGACGATAAGTGATTTGACTACCGAGGCTGGAGTCTGGCACCGCTACACCTTTTTTGACCAGCGATTGGGCCGGCCCGCTGAGATTACGGGGCAGCGTGAAGAGAGGCGCTTCTTGCAGATAACAAACGAGCAAATGTACAGCTTCGACTTCGGGCAAAGACTTTATTAGTTGCTCCGTCTGCGCCCTGGACGTTTTCAACTTCACTTGCTTGTGCGTGGTTTTCCAGAGCCAAGCCAAAACACGTGCAATTCCATACAAGACGAGCAACCCGCCGACTACTTTGGCTGCCTGAAGAAAAGCCATTTTCAAGCTCGGAGCAAGCTTGAGAAAACCAACACGATCCAGTTCCAACGCTGTCAAACAAACAAGCAACATCCACAACAATGGAGGTGCAGCAAATTTGGCAAAACTTTGGATTGCAGAAAGAAAATTTGACACAGACAGCCGCACCGCCTTACCCAAAAACGATTATAAACCGGTTCAGCAGACGGTGTGCTCCCACCAGTCTAGTGGCCGTTATCATCGAGTGTCAGGACAAGGCCGATCGAGCCCAAGCCGACAAACGCCAGTGGAGCGAGAATGGGCGGGTGAAAAGGGGCAGTGGGATCGATTTTGTTGACCAGATGCTGCCAAACAACCAGAAGCTCCTGGATGCGTTGGACAAAATGTCCCTCAGCGTGAATGAAAACTCCCACGCAGCCAACTAGTATGCCGATTGCATACAGCGCAAGCAGTAATTTCTTACCACCGCGCTGATAAATCGCCACAGCAGCCGGTATGATGAGCAACATTAGAGCGGAATAGCCGACAGGTATCCAGCCTTTCCATTCATCTGGAACGACTTGGCGATGTTCGAATCGCACTTCGCACATGAGCATCAAAAAGCCGCCGGCTAACAACAGCTGCTTTATCCACAAAAATAGTTTTGCCCGTTGCCCGCCTGAACTCGTCGTCATTTAAACCCATATCAAAAAGAACAGCGACTGGTCTCCACTGGCATAAGTCTATTTCACTGGCAACGCCAATTTCAACTGCATTTGCAGCGCTAGATGCTCCGTTCACGCCCTATCCCTGCCCACACCTGCCAACGCCTCTAGGGCTTTCCCCACAAGACCTGCGTTTATTATCGGTGGGGTTTCCCCCAAAATGCTCAGGCCACCTCGCCACCTTTGCTAGCAGTTTGCGGTTCGGGTTGCGAATTGTGCTCCCGGTCTAATTCACGCTTAATGGAGTGGCCGTCAATTCGTTTTACTTGCACGCTGAAATGGCTGCTGCCTCTTCTTACGAACAGTTTGACGTAGGTATCAGGAGTGCCATGAATGTGCCAGACGTCTCCCGGTTTGCCGTTCACGACTTCCACCACATCTCCGGCGACTAGACCGGCTTGGGCCGCTGGCGAGTCAGGATGCACACCTCTGATCATGCCTTTTCTATTAATACTGACCCCAATCCGGCCAGTTACATTTTTGTATTGCACCGCTCCGTACAACACATCGGCCCTGGCTGGCTGCCACAGGCTCACGCACAATAGTGACGTCAAAATCAATTTGTACATATTCGCTTCTCGCCCCGCAATTACATCGAAACCGGACTTGCTTTTTCCACCTGACGTAAAGTGTTCCCAGATAGTTCTCAGGAAGCCAGCAAAATAATCTTTGGCACTCCAGTCTGAACCAAACCACTTGTTTGATTCACTGGAACAGCACAGATTTCGGCATCCTGATCGGAGGATGCCCATAATCAAAAAAAGATCACGGTCGGGGCTAAAATCAACGCACCAAAAGTGGTGCCTTTATGTTTGTCCGACCCAATCGCTTTCCGCAATCTCGTTCCACCGGGCACGAATCGATTCGAACTGCCCCGTCTCTAATTGACCTTTAATCAACAAATCAGCATTTTCTTTCCAGCGACCTGGTTTGGTCGTACCGACGATCGCCACATGTACCCCAGCCACGCTCAGGGTAAAGCGCAAGGCAATTTCGGCCGATACCACCGGATTACCATTGATGAAATCGTAACTGAGCTTTTGCAGGCGCTCCCAGTAGGGCACTGCATATGAATTACTGGGTTTGGTTTTGCTTTTCCAAGCCGCATTAGCAATCGGTCGCTTGGCGATCACGCCCAGACCTTGACTGACAGCCTCTGGCAAAATACTGTCAATGACTGCTTGATCGGCGATACTGACTGAAGTTTGAAGAGCATCGAAGGCGCCAGTTTCGATTGCATAACTGGCATCCTTCCCGTCCCCGCTATAACCGATATAGCGAGTCTTGCCCGCCTGCTTCGCATCCTGCAAGGCTTCGATCACTTCACCTTGACGGAGTAACGATTCGGAACAGCTGTGCAATTGGACGAGATCTAAGTAGTCCGTCTTCAGCCTCTTCAAACTTCGCTCGATACTTTTGGCGATATCAGCCTTACCCCAGGCATTGACCATGTAGTTTTCGCC
>CAJCHQ010000548.1 GCA_903970295.1 Bryobacterales bacterium | reverse complement strand
CACGATTTTGACCGGAGCAGCATTTGCCAGCTTAGAACCTGTGCCTTTTGAGTCTAACCCCCGGCATATCAAGAAAGTATAAAGTTGTCTTTATATACTCGCCCAGGCTTCGGTGCGAAAGCGATAACCGATGCGGGGCTCGGTCTGCACGAACTTAGGACGCTCCGGAATTTTTTCAATTTTGTTGCGCAAATTAGCGATATGCACCCGTAGAGTATGCGTATCTTCGGCGTACTCCGGTCCCCAGACCTTGGACAGGAGTTGCCTGTGTGTCAATACCCGATTGACATTTGTCGACATGTATCTGAGCAAATCATATTCCTTCGGCGTCAAATGCACTTCTTTGCCATCCACAGTGACGCGCCGATGGGCGAAATCAATGTGCAGCTCGTCACATGTAAAACTGGCTTCATCAGTCTCGTCTTCGTTGCCGGCCCGCCTGTGCACCGCGCGCATTCGTGCCAGTAGCTCACCCATGCCGAAGGGCTTTGTCAAATAGTCGTCGGCGCCTATATCCAGGGCTTTGATCTTGTCTTCTTCACGATCGCGCACAGAGAGAACAATGATTGGCGTTTTAGTCCACGTGCGCAATTGTTTGCACACCTCGTAGCCAGTGATTCCGGGCATGGCCAGGTCGAGAATGACAAGTTCAGGAGAATTGGCCGCTGCCTGATCTAGCCCTTCTTCGCCGGAAGCAGCCAGAAAAACTTGATGGTTATTGTGTTCGAGAAAAACACGCAAAGCTCGCCTGATCTGCGGTTCGTCGTCAATTACTAAAACTTTCATGGGGCAATTTCACCGAATGATTGGAATCGGTTCTTTGTGGAAGCGTAACACGAAATATGGTGCCGCCACCATCTCGTGCTTCGGCTTTGATCGTGCCACCATGGGCCGTCACCAGTCCACGGCAGATCGCCAGACCAATGCCGACTCCGGGAATGTTGCTTTCGTTTAACGATCGGCCTCGCGAAAATGGCTCAAAAATGATTTGTTGATCTTCCGGGGCGATGCCGCCGCCACGATCGGCGACTTCCAGCTCTAACATTTGATCGACCTGCCGGCAATGCAATTCAACAGCTTGATCGGCTGGCGAATATTTCAGGGCATTTTCCAAAAGATTGTGCAAGACCTGGCTGATTTGCACCGAGTCTAAGAGAACCATGTTTTCACCAAGGTCATTACCGACTCTTATGCGATTGTTTTCTCGGTCGTTGAACGAATCGAGCATCGATCCAATCAACTCACTGGCCGGCACTTGTTCCCGTTTCGGTCGCCAGGCGCCAGCTTCCAATCGGGAAAGGTCGAGAATGTTCGAGACCATCCGATTGAGCCGATCGACTTCCATGTCCACGGCTTGCAGCAAATTTTCTTGTTCGTCAAGAGCGAGAGCGTTGCCTGCGCTTTTTAGTGTTTGGATGCTGGCTTTGATTGACGTCAATGGACTGCGGAAGTCGTGCGAAACCATCGACAAAAGAGCTGTCTTCAATTGATCGGCTTCCAAAAGCGCTTGCGCCTTGGCCTCTGCTCGCAGCGATCGATCGCGTTGACGCAGAAGTCCGACGTGGTTGACGAGGGCGCTCAATAATTGATGTTCGCGTCGAGTGGGTGGCACAGCCGAATCGCTTCGTACGTAAAGGACGGCGGAGACGGTCCCCTCTACATATATAGGGAGTAGGGTGGCCTCTAGCTGCGTGTAGTTGGCGGCTTCTTGATAGGTTTGTGTGGCTGAAGCCAAATTGGAAAATTGAGTGGCGCGTGGACCAAGCGGCAGGGACCGCAAAAAGACAAAATCGATGGCTGGCAGTATTTGTCCTTCCAGTAGCGCGTCTGATTCGTCAGTGCTCAGACCATAGGCCGAAATAGTTCTCAGTTTGCTGTTCTCATCATGAGCGATGACTGCGACGTGAGTGATTGCCAGGAGTGAGGCGATCTTATTCAACACGTAATTCATCGCCCTCTGGCTATCGAGATCGGAAGCAATTTCCCAGCTCGCCTGAGCTAAGGTTGTCATGTCAAGATCGTGCTGTAGTGCTTCCTGCGCTTTTGTCCGTACGCGAGCAGTCAATTCACCGGTGACGATTGCCACCAGAAGGAAAACGCACAATGCCAACCATTCGGTCGGATCGGCAACGGTCAGGGTGTAGAGCGGTTGAACGAAGAAAAAATCGAGAGCGAGAAAGGAAAAGACCGATGCCAAAATGGCTGCGGACCGTCCTAACTGTACGGCCGCCACAATGACCACTAGAAGATAGAGCATATTGACGTTAGCCAGGCTATTGCCAGCCCGGGTGAGCTGAATCACAAACGTCATTAACCCGACCCCGGCTAAGGATAGAAAGTAAGCCGTTGGCTTTCTTTGACTGCCTGGATGTGTGTTCAGTATGCTCATAGCCGCCCGTAAGCCAAACCTGCCAACATTATCATGGCGAAAAACATTTTTCGGGAACTTTTTTGTCGCTCAACGCCGAGTGAGCCTGAAACTGAAGCTGGGTAAGCTTTGACAAACAGCCTACCTCGACCGGTGGATGCCCGAGGGTCACACCATCGCTGGATTACAACGTTTCCCTTACTGGCTAGTATGGCGATATGGGAAAGCAGTGGCAACCAATGGGAGAGAGAGATGAACACCGTTACCAACACCGCAAGACCTAGACTGACAATCGTTAAAGATCAGGGCTACGCTCAGATGTCAGATGCTGAATTGGTGGTGCTTTGCCAACGCCAGGATGAGCGGGCGTTCGACATCTTGATCCAACGCCACCGCCGCACAGTTTACGGGCTGCTGCTGAAATTGGCTCCAGATTGGACTGATACAGCGGACTTAGCCCAAGAATCATTCATTCGTATATGGAAGGGCATTGGCAAATTGCAAAATCCGAACGCTTTTAAGTCGTGGCTAGTGCAAATTGTCACCCATCTCTTTTACGATGAACTGAGAAAGAGGCCGCGCCGCACACCGGTCGTCTCTCTCGACCAATCTATGTTCGATGACGATCAAGATGGGCCAAGTCGCGATATTGCCGATCCGTCGGCTGGACCAGAAGAGCTGATGCAGCGCAAAGATCTCGATAATATGGTGCAGTCGGCCATCGCTTCGTTGCCCAGACAATTCCGAACGGCAATTGTTCTACGCGAACTCGAAGACATGTCGTATGACGAAATCGCCAAGCTCACACGCACCGATATCGGTACCGTCAAGTCGAGAATCTCAAGAGCGCGCTCCAAAGTACAACAGATCCTGCGACCGCAATTCGGTGGAGACCGCAAACTCTCAGCCTAGACAACGAACGAATCACTGACAATTTTAAGCAAACGATCAAGAGGACACGTAAATGAAGACCGCAGAAATCACCCCATCGAACGTCGTTTCACTTAGAAAGAAACCAGTTGTAGTGCTCGACCGCCCCGTCTACGAATTGAACGCCACACGTCGTAAACTGCAAACTGTCAGTCAGGCCGAGTACGAAGGCAAATGCCCAGATGGTGTTTGTATAGTCAATTGGAGACCAACTAATAAACCCGCTGCATGAGACGGGCACGATGAGAAGGCGATCTGCCACCTAATGTCTTTGATAAAATCAAAAGTTTAATTCCGTCACCGGCGAGGAAACTCCCAGCTGGCGGAATTTATTTTTGGCAAATATAATTTTGCTAGACGATGCCTTGTTTCATCGCTTTTACTGCTGCTTCAGTGCGATCTGAAACAGCTAATTTTTCCATGATGTGACGCATATGTGTTTTAACAGTTTCCAGCCCGAGGTTGAGGCGTGCGGCAATTTTTTGGTTACTTAATCCGTCAGCGACCAATCTCAAAACTTCGGTCTCACGCGGTGAGAGCGTAATGCTTGTCTTGGCTGCTTTGGCCGGTCGCGCCTTTTCTTCAGCGGCGGGAGCTAGTCCAGCTTCTGCCCCATCGGTGTTACCGTAGGCGCGTAACACCCGATTGGCAATGCCCGGATCCAACCAGGCCGCTCCGTCTGCCACCATGCGAATGACCGAGGACAATTGCTGGGCGGCAATACTTTTTAGGCAGTAACCATTGGCACCAGCGCTCAGTGCGGCAAAGATAGTCTGATCGTTTTTGTGCGACGTAAGCA
>CAJCHQ010000547.1 GCA_903970295.1 Bryobacterales bacterium | reverse complement strand
CCGAACGCTTCCTTGCCAATCGATTAAAAGCAGACTTTTTTGCGATGATCAATCATGATATTCGCTCGCCTCTGAGCAACGTCGCACTTTTTCTCGACCTGCTGCAAGCGGAACAAGAAATCCTGGCGACGAAAGATATTTGGAAAGACCGAATCGCTTCGGCCAAAAGAAATGTTCAACGAATACATGATCTAGCCACTGGATTGCTAGAGTTAGACCGGCTGGAAACCGGAGTCGGCAACCTGCAAAAAGATTCGGTGAGCATGCAAACTCTGGTTCAGAGTGCCGTCTTGAGCGTGGCGCACGCTGCAGCGGACAAAGGTATTCAAATTAAAACTACTGCAGAGGAGGCGACGATCGTTGCAGATTTCGCCAGGCTTGAGCAGGTTCTGGTCAATCTTCTTTCGAATGCCATCGCTCATTCTTCCCCCGGAAAATCTATAGAACTGAAAGTTAAAGCGGGAAATTCTTCGATCAGGCTATCGGTGACGGATGCTGGCGCAGGAGTTCCCGAAGGCGAAAAAAGAGCTATCTTCGAAAAGCATTATCAGGGATCATCGAAACGCGAAGGGGGTTTTGGGCTGGGCTTGGCAATCTGCAAAGAGATTGTCCGCCAGCATGGGGGTGAAATCGGCTGCGAAGATGCGCCCCTTGGGGGTAGTGAATTTTGGTTCGAATTACCTATTGGACGAATATAAGCACCGGGCGGAAGCACTTTATACGAATTTCGCCCGAGCCCCTTGCGCTTTTTATGGCTCTAACCGATAGCCGATGTTTCTGAGCGTAACAATCAGTGGGCGTTCTTCACCAACACTTAGTTTCTGCCGGATGCGCATGAGGGTAACCCGCACCGTTTCTAACGACGAATCAGAATCGGTCGACCAAATTCTGCGCAAAAGCGCATCTGCTGAGAAGATTTGATTCGGGTGGCTCATAAAGAATTCAAGCAGAACATATTCTTTTGGGAAAAGTTCGATTTTGACTCCATTTTTGAGAACTTCGTGCTTCGACAAATCCAAAACGATATCGCGAACCCTTAGCTGTTTCGTCTGCAAAACCGGCGGCCGCCGCAAAAGAGCTCGCACTCTCGCGACCAACTCGGTTACTTCGAAAGGTTTGGTGAGATAATCGTCGGCTCCGCTTTCAAAACCTTGCACTTTATCTTCTTTCGCGCCTCGCCCAGTGAGAAATAAAACTGGTACGTTCGCCGCTTCTGATGAGCGAATGTAATTGCACATCTCGGGCCCGGTCGTGTCGGGCAACTCCCAGTCCAAAATTATCAGATCATATTGTGCCGCTGCGAAAAAGGCTTTCGCATCCAGCGCCGAACCGGCAATATCCGGGACATAATCGTGCCCGCGTAACACATCCGCCACCATAGCTGCGAGCGAAGCGTCGTCCTCAATCATCAGTATTTTTGCCATTACGGATATATACCCAGCTACCAGGCAGCATTATTTTTACGCGATTTTTATCTTCGTCCATGATGATGCGAGCAGTAAATGTTTTGGGACGACATTTCACGGCAAGCCCGCTTCGGGCAAGACCTACCTGCGGGGCTAAAATTGCAATGGCTGATAGTCAAATTGTTGCGAAAACGCTCGACGGTCCGGAAAGCCTGTTGGTCGCCAACCGCTACGATATCAAAAAACTTATAGGCATCGGTTCACTGGCTCGCGTGTATCAGGTCGAGGACAGGCAGACAAATTTGGCCTACACGCTAAAACTTTTCGAGCCTCCTGTCGCCAAACAGGTCATATCAGCGAAAAGATTGGAACACGAGGCGACTGCCTGGAAGGACTTGAATCACAGCAACATAGTCGCGGTATACGATGTGGGCATCACCGCCCACGGTGCCTTGTATATTGTTACAGACCACAATGCCGGGGGCAGCTTGCAAAGACTGCTGCAAAAAGAAGTGTTACTAGGAGAAGAGAGAGCTCTGAACATCTTCATCCAGATTACAGAAGCTCTCGCATACGCGCACGCCAATGGACGAACGCATAGAAATCTCAAACCGGGAAATATCATCATCAATAAGACAGCGAGCGGTCACGATATCGTAAAAATCTCCGATTTTGGCATTGCCAAATCTATCAGCGACCATTCAATTCACAATCAAGCCACGATCGAGCAGATCGCCGAGATAATCGCCAATCCAAATTACATGAGCCCCGAGCAGTGCGTTGACGATGAATTAGATGGAAGGACCGACATCTATTCCCTTGGCTGCATCATGTATGAGGCCGTTACCGGCAATCCTCCATTTTGCCATAGCGACGTCGTTCGAGTCATGGTAAAGCATCTTTCCGAGACGCCAAGCTTTCCGAGCAACACGAAAATCACAGTCAATCTCAAACAAATAATTATGCGTTGCCTTAGAAAAAATCCCGCCGCCCGATATAGCTCGGCGCAAGCACTTCTACTAGATCTGCAAAATCTGAATGATCAAAAATTGAGCCGACAGATTTGTTCTGTTTCGCCCCCGCAATTCCCATCCTCTTTCAGGGCTTTAGTGAATTCGCTGCGAACCGTGTTGTTGTGCGGGCAAAGCAAAAGGGTCTTCTAACTGCCTGTTAACAGAAGACCGCATTTTTATGTGATTTTTATTTGTGGCAACTAACTTTGGATTATTGAAGAGCAGAGAGCACACCTCGCGAAAAGCAGTGCAAAAACCAACGAAGGATAGACATATGAAAACTAGAAGAGGATTAGTCTTAGTATTCGCGTCGGCTTGGCTGCTGACAGCCTCCAGTGTTAGTCTTGCAGCCAAGCCCCATGCAAACAACAACGCTCAACAACAAGCCGCCCGCCAGCAACAGGCGGCGCATCAACGACAGGCGCAGCAGCAGGCACAGCGAGCGCAGCAGCAAGCCCAACGGCAGAGGCAAGCTCAAGAAAGACAGCATCAGGTTGCGTCGCTGCATCGCGAGCAGGAACAACACCAGGCGCAAGCAAGAAGAGAAGAACAACAGCATCAAGTCGCTTCGCAACGTCGAGAACAAGAACAACACCAGGCGCAAGCAAGAAGGGAAGAACAACAGCATCAAATGGCCTCTGAGCATCGGCAGGCAGAGCAAAGGCAGAATGAGCATTCGCGCGGAAACCAGTTTCAAGCCAATCATCCAGCTCGCGCAGAAGTCTTGGGGCGCGATGCGAATTTGAACAGAGTGATTGGCGAAGACAAAGGCGATTTGAACGGGCATTACGGGCAGTTGAAGCAGGAAGATGCTTCCATTCGCCGGCAAGAACAAGCTGACGCTGCTCGCAACGGTGGTCGTCTGACCGGTCAGGAATATAAGCAGCTCAATCATGAAGAGACGAACTTAGGCCGCCAG
>CAJCHQ010000546.1 GCA_903970295.1 Bryobacterales bacterium | reverse complement strand
ACTAACTCTATAGTTGACACGTGACATTTACGTCACTGGCTTTCTCCGTTGCGGCTCTCCAGCCGCGATGAATTCGGCGCTGCAACGCACTAAGCGGTACTTCCAGCTGCCAGTTCTGCGAAATTAACCTTGTTAACGGCAGAACCTCTCGAGCTGCGAACCGCTTGCTATAATTGCCTCCCCCGGTTCGAGGCTTCCCGAATGAGAATTATGATAGTGCTCTTAAGCGCCTTGACGACGATAGCCGTCTTCTGTCCAATCCAAGTGCGCGCACAAGCGAAGGTCCAAGAATCAGCAGTTAAGACTGGTTCTAAGGCAACCAGCGAAGAGTTCGCAACTGTCAACGAAGCGAACGAACGGGCATTCTCATTCGACATTCCGAAAAGTTGGGAACCCACAAGCGGCGTAGCGTCTTTCGGCACTCAGACATCGTTGTGGATGAAAGCTACTTCGCCCGATCATCAGTCGGGAATTTTTCTCGGCGATCCAAACCGGCAGTTTTTTCATGAACCGGGTCCTGGATTTGCCAATGGTCAACAGATAAATAATCCGTTGGGCCGACTCAAAGTGATGCCCTATCAGAACGCATCAGAATTTGTAGGTCAGAATGGTCAGCGTTTGTTGCCGCCTGATGCGCAAAACATCAAACTGCTATCGGTGAAGGATGAAACTGATTTGGCTGCGCAACGAACCGCGGCGTTGAGCAGCACTGGTGCTATTGTCAGTGCCGCCACAGGCAAGTTCAGCTTTGAACAAAATGGTGTACCCAAAGTCGGTGCGGTCACGATGCAGGTCGCGCGCAACCCCAACGGATCGTGGACTGAAATGCAGGCGACAGGATACTACTCGAAACCGACCGACGAAAATCGCATTCATGAAATTTACGAGCGTTCGTGGCACTCACTCAAGCCCGACCCACAGTGGATGGCAGACAACACCAACAAAATGCAGGCGCAAGCGAATGCTTTTTTCAGTCAGCAAAGAGCCTTCGGAAACTCTATGCTGCGACAGCAAGCTGATGCCAGCAATCGCAATCTGAATACGATGCACGAAATGGGTATGCAGCGTCTCGATGCAATCGGCGAAAGAGGTAGGCAGCAAGCCGCAGCTGATGCTGATTGGCACAAAAATCAGATGGTCAATCACTATGCGCAAATGGCAGCAAAAGACAACAACAATTATCACGAAGTGCTAATGATTCAAAACAAGCACCTCGAGTGGAGTCCGCAATTGCAGCGCAATGTGGAAGTGCCTAACTATTGAACATAATGAACTATTGGCGCAAAAGTATTCCAGAGCAACGTAGAAGTTTCGTGGCATATACCAGTGTCCTGGTACTTGAATGTCCTACAATTCTTTTGGCGTCATTGCTTGCGACTGCCTGGTATCAACTTCACGTTATCGCTACTACCCTACGATATTTTCGCATCCCCATTGATCGGATACTCGCTCAATCGATATTTGTCAACTTTCGTTTGACTGAGCACCTCGCGAAAGCCCATGCCCTTGTAAGGCTCTGATACAGACCACGGAATAGGCATGCGCTTAGGCATCGAACCGGCTAACGGCATCGGCATCATTAGAGATTTGGCCGAGTGGTGCGCGATGTGTCCGGTCAGATGATGATGTTCCTGATGTATGTGTCCATAAAAAACGGTCACGTTTGCGAACGGCATCAGAAGGTCGATCGCCTTGGCACCATCTTTGGTTTTCCAATCCCATTGTGGATAGAGATCAAATAACGGTCTATGAGTCAGTACTACGATGTTTGCATCCGGCTTTTGCGACGCCAGGTCAGCTTTCAGCCATTCAAGTTGGTCCTCGCCGATGCTACCAGTGGGGTCAGATACATTATCCAGAGTGATGAAATGCACGCCTTTATGGTCGAATACGTAGTGCTTCTCGCCGAAAAATTCCTTATAGGTTTCACCGTTGTCGAGCGATGCGTCGTGCTCGCCAGGCATGAAGTGAATCACTTTCGTGTCTAGTTCGCCGACAATGTTTTTGAACTCTTTCATGCGCGCCTTTCGTTCGCTGACGTCATCGGCCGTATGAGTCAGGTCGCCGGTGAAGACAATGAAGTCTGGCTTCTGCTTCAGGCTGTTTACTTCTTTCACGGTTTTGATCAAAGTACCCTTCGCGTCCGGATTGACTTTGTCGCCCTCAAAACCCCAGTGACTATCCGAAAGCTGGACAAAGAAAAAGTCTTTGGCTTTGCCCATTGCGAAAGTTGGCTGCGGGGTGAATCCTGATAAGAAGACGACACCGCCTATTCCGGCCAACTTCAAAAATTCCCGCCGGTCGATTTCTGTTGTCATGGTCAACTCCTTGATGACTTACAAAATGTGTAACCGGTGAGCTTCGAGAAAAATTCCCTCAGATTGTCGGCAAAAAGATGGAATAAAACTGGAGACAGATCGGTTAGCCCAGATGAAGGCTTTGGAGATTGCCGACATGTTGGTTCAATTAGAATTAGTGGCGACAAAGCGCCGACAGCCCGAAGGTATTGAACGATGAATCTGTTTGGCGGGCGCAGAAAACACTTTGAGGAGCTGACCCGACCTTTCGGCCAGGATCTCTTTCGTCTGGCTTATTGGCGTCTGGGCAACAGGCAGGATGCGGAAGATGTGATGCAAGATGCTTATTTACGAGCTTTTCGATCGTTCAATACATTCAAAACAGGTACCAATATAAAGGCTTGGTTGACCCGAATTCTCTTGAATGCGATCAATGATTCGCTGTCGAAGCGTCTGCGGCAGCCAGATGGACTCGCGCTTGAAGATGATTGTGACGAAATTGAGTCTCTTCAGAGTCAATCTGCTTCACTGCAGAACCCAGAGATTCAACTGACGGAAAGCGAAATTGATCCTGAGCTGCTTCAGGCATTGCAGAGATTGCCAACAGCGCTGCTCCATCCGTTGTTGTTGAGAGAGCTGGAAGAAATGACCTACGAGGAGATCGCGACAATACTGGAGTTCCAACTGGCACCGTGATGTCGCGTTTGTTTAGAGCGCGACGTGTCGTCCGGGACAGGCTTAAGACAATGGGCGCGCCTCTCAAGCAAGGAGTTGCAGATGATGAAGTGCAGTGATGCTCGACCGCTACTAGATCTGCTCTGCGACGGGGCTTTGAATACTAAGGACTGTGCGCTGGTGCTCGCTCACCTTCAGTCTTGTGAGGAATGTCAGGCTGCGTCGAATGAATTGGAAAATATGCGCTTACGTTTTCAGAATGCCAAAGCTCAGCTTGAGATGACGCCGGATCTGATGGATAGAATTACAGGTGCGCTGAAGGAAGATGAGAAAACCGAAAAGCAGAGATTGTATAAACGCTATGTCAAGACCGTTCCGATTCTTGGCATTGCCGCAGTTTTTGGACTGGTTGGACTTGTCTGCATTCCTGGGTTTCATGAGATGTGGAGCAGATCTATTGCCATCCATAGCGCATCGGCCGATGTTCTGGTCGAAGATCTTGCAGCGAATGGCAAGTTGGAACCCGTGACGGACCGAAATGAATTTGCCAAAAAACTGGGCTACGAATTGAAGTATCTGCAACTACCGGCATGGACACTGGACAAAGCGGGGGTTTATAACTCGGTAGCGACGATTCCAATCGCTCGATTTGACTTCGTCAGCAAAGATTCGAGCGATCAACACTTCAGTTGTTATCAGGCTCAGCAAGGCGTAATTGAGGCCAATGCCGTCGAGGCTAAAAGTGTGGGCGCCAAGCAAGTGCGCTTTGGGAAGCACGGCAAACTCCAGTTTGCGCTTTGGTCTCAAAATGGACGCGATTACCTTTTCGTGACAGAGCTGCCCATGGACCGGTTGGAAGAGATTGTTCGGGGTGTTTGAGCCAAGCACATCAGTTGAAAAACGTCACTAAGATATAATCGGATAAGTGTCAATTGGTAGATGACGATGTTCTGTCAGAATGCAGACTGTAACCGGCAGCAAAAATCTTGTCGGTGGGAATGTCTCAGACCCGCCTTGCTCAGCAGGGCTGATTAATGACTGCAGAATTTCTCGAAGAGTTGCAACCCCGGAAGCAGTTAGAAACTGGTCGCGGTGGCATCGGTGGGAAGCGAAGAATTGCGAATGGAACCGGTGACGGTGGGAATGAGAGCAACCTTCCAGTTGCGGCTATATTCGGAAAGGTCGAACCACACTTCATCGAGGTTGTATCTCAATATGTCAATTGGGCCGACGTTCATAACGGCGAGAAAAAAAAGATTGATATTTTTATAACAGATTTGACAATTCCCCATGGCGAGCTTGACAGCGTTGGAAACGGGTTGGCGTCCGGGCTTACAAGTGGTGTTGCGGCGGCGAAGCGTATCACCGCTGCGATTCCAAACGCGAATTTGCTTTACTTGATAAATCCTGAGGTTTGTAAGCAGCTCTTTGTTCTAAGAAGCAGTCGCTATCGTGGACTCTTGCTCAAAAGTTCAGTTGCCAATCTAGTAAAACACGCCATTGCTGATGTTTCGAAGGGCATAGCGTTTCGAGACCCTGGAATTGCACTGCGGCCGCGAATGGAAGTCGATTCTGGGCAGATAAGAATTGAACGCCAATTAAGTGTTGCATTTGAGGAGAATGTACCGGACTTAGATTCCACAAAAGTGAAGCTGCAAGCCCGCCTGAGAAGGGCATGGTTCCCTCCAACAGTGAAAGCGGAAACTCTTGTCACTATGAGATTCTCGGTCGACGGCGAGGGAATGGTGGGCGCTATCCAGGTACTCAAATCTTCTGGTAGCAGCATTGCTGATGAAGCGGCGGCGAAAACAGTCACCCGAGCAGAGCCGTTTCAGGGTTTGCCCGCAGGCCTAATGATTCATGTTCAGTTTAATTTGCTTGCGAAGATTCTCCCTTGACTCTTTATGCCGGTCTCTGCACCGAATGCGGTGACCGCAATGAAGACCGGATCAATGCGTGCGCGGGCCAGCGCTGTCAGCAAAATAGAAAAATGTAGTCCGCATAGATTCGCAATCGAGCGGTCGCGGCTGTTGGATGGATGTGTTGTAGACTATAGACGATTCATAATTCTAAATTTTGCAGGAGCATTTTCATAATGACGCTAACCGGATTCAAGAAAGTTTGCGCCATCAGTCTCCTCTTTCTAACTTGTAGCCTCAACGCTGCATCAGTGAAAGCGGCTGACGAAGGCACCGTTGCCATTAGGAGTGGCATTCTCGATTTTGTCGATGACCCCTGGAACAAACCCCCAGGTCACGGCGACGAAGCCGCGCGATTCCTTCCAGACGGTCTGCTAGTAATCAATAACGGAATTGTCAAAGAGTGTGGACCTTACGACGCAACGATCGGTAAGTATCCGGGTATCAAAGTCACCTCATTGCCGAACCGAATTGTTCTCCCTGGTTTTGTGGATGGTCATATCCACTTTCCCCAGACACGTGTGTTGGGTGCTTACGGCGAACAGTTGTTGCCGTGGTTGCAAGAATGGATTTTTCCAGAGGAAATGAAATACAGAGATGCGGCGTACGCCAAAGAGGGCATCAATCATTTCTTCGACAATCTTTTAGCCAATGGAACTACGACTGTTCAAGACTTCGGAACATCATCTGAATCCGCGGTCGCGCAGTATTTCGACGAAGCCAGCAGGCGCAATATGCGCGTCATAGTTGGTATCGCAGGACTAGATCGCAATGCACCAGAAGGCATGATTACTCCTCCGCAATCTTTTTACGATGGCAGTAAACGTCTCATTGAAAAGTATCACGGCAAAGGACGCAACCTGTATGCCATCACACCGCGATTTGCCTACGGTGACTCTGACGAATTGCTGCAAATGTGCGGGAAGTTGCATAAAGAATATCCGGATTGCTGGGTCAACACCCACGTCTCGGAGAATCCTACAGAGACACGCAATGCAGCAGCGGAACATCACTGCAAAGACTATCTTGGCTGCTACGAGAAGTACGGCTTAGTCGGTCCGAAGTTTACTGCCGGGCACGGTGTGTGGCTTTCAAACGATGAATTCGAGCGCTTGTCCAAGGCCGGCGCGGCGATCTCATTCTGCCCTAACTCCAACACATTCCTCGGCAGCGGTTATTTCCGTCTAGGTAAAGCCACCGATCCGCATGAAAGAGTGCGTCTCACGTTCGGAACCGACATGGGCGGCGGCAACAGCTTCTCGATGATCAATGTGCTGAACGAAGCTTATAAAATCGGCATGGTTAATGGCACCAAACTCGATGGCAGTATCGACCCTAGTTTGAAGAACGATGCTGAAGGCGAACGAAATAAATTGAATGCGATGCGCGCGTTCTATTCGGTGACACTCGGTGGGGCGCGCGGGCTTTACCTTGACGATAAGATTGGCAATTTTAACCCAGGCAAAGAAGCTGACTTTGTTGTCCTCAATTGGAACGGCGGGCCGATGGCGACTAAATGGCACCAGAGTTTGATCGT
>CAJCHQ010000545.1 GCA_903970295.1 Bryobacterales bacterium | reverse complement strand
TCTTCCCCACCCGCCAGCTCGCCGCTTTGAGCGTGCTCAATTCTGATTCCAGCCGCACGATGACCGAGTACGACACGAGCACGCAGGTACTCAAGGTGACGCACACGGGCGCCGGCTATAACCAGACCGACGGGGAAACTGTGCTTATCTATTATCCCGGCACAAAGCAGCTGAGAGTTGAAAGCACCACGTCGTCTTCTTCGACGTCGGCCAAGTTCTTTCGCCCCGATGGCACGCTCGAGTGCACCTGGGATATGTCTCGCTACAACTTGACGGTCATTTGCTTCGACTCGACCGGTACAAAGCCTGTGTTGGAGAGAGATTACACTTTAGGCACCTTCACCAGTCAGACGGTGAACGGGGTCGAGGTGGACAATTACAGCTGGACTCTGACTCAGATTAAAGAGAAAGGACCAGATGGTGAGGATGCTGTGACGGTGAGGATCAGCGACGGGAAAGTAGATCAGGTCACACGCATGAATGTCACCATTAACGGTGTCAAATATGCCCGTGTCGAATATGACTATCGCCCGGAAGATAGTGTTCTGACCAAGATCTTGTATTCGGTCAAGGATGGCACAATCAGCAAAACAGAGGCGCCGAATCGAGTAGAGGACGTCAAATCGACGCTGCCTGTTGCCGATTTCGTCCTCGACACGAGCGACAATTTGCCATTGCCACCCCCCTTCTATGGCTACGGTGGTTATGGCGAGTACTGTTGCGTGCCCTGAAGCATTTGCACAAACTGCAGTGCCAGACTACCAGGGCGAACAACCAGACAGGAGGCTAAAATGAAGTTACTCATGTGTTTCGGATTGGTGTTCGCCCTGGTTTTGGCGAGTGTGGGCATCTATGTTTTTGATGCCGCTCCCGCTGCCGGCTTAATTACTTTAGCGGGGGGCTCGCGAGAGACGGCGATGGGCACCAGCCTGTTTCCTGCCCAGCAGCATAGCCATGTCGACGCCCTGGATTTCGCACTCGCTCAGCCTGGAGGCGGAAGAGTGGTTTGGGACGAGCAGAGTAATGGTGGTCGCATCGATACTTATATGCGACCCGATCAGACAACGGCAGCGCAGGTGGAGTATTACCCTCTGTTGCCGGGTGCTGAGCCGAATTCACTGCCTCTGCTCAAAAACGGCGTGGCATTCGCTGCCGACGGCAAAACCAAAATCGGTGACAGCGCTTTCGATGCTGATGGTTTCCGCACCTGCTGGGGCATGCTTATGCCAAATGGCGAATACCGCGTTCGTCATTATTTTGCCGGTGGTGTCAATATTCAACTTGAAGATTGGTTCGCTCCCGATCTCTTCGCCACCAATTTCGAGCCGAAGTTGGTGCGCGAGGACCGTTATCGGGAAGACCAATCTTTGTTCAGTGCCTATGTTTTGAACGACGATGGCACCGGCACCACGACCTGGTTCGACCGGCACAAGCAAGTGCTCAAAGTTAAGCACCAGGGCATTCGGGCGATCGTAGCGACAATCGTGGCGTACTACCCCGGCACGGCAAAAGTGCGTATGACCAGTGACTCTAACTATCAAGGTACGGTGGCTAATTTCTACCGCATCGATGGCACTCTGTCATCGACGATGTCGATCACCAAATACAATTTGGTGGTTCGATATTTCGACGCAACCGGCGAGAAGATTCTCTACAACCAATTGTGGGGACTCAAGCGTGAAGACGGCAAAACAAGTTTCGACTTGTGGCGCGTGGCTGAGTTCGACAAAGACGGCGAAACCCGCCGAAAACTTAGTTTCGAGAACGGTAGACTGCAGCAAGACGACCGCACTGATGTCACCATTAGCGGTGTCGACTATGATTCTGTAACCTTGAAGTACCGCCCTGATGGGAAGCTGGATTCGGTCGAATTGACTCCGCGTTCGGGTCAACCTTCAACGAGCGATGTCGCGGCCGAGTCCATGCGCAGCGAGGTCCCGCCTCAGGAGCTGGAAGCAGACCTGGGTGAAGACCTGCCGATTCCGCCTTTGCCTGTGGCAGAGCATCAAGGCGTTCGTTGACTTAAAGACAGTGCGCTGCGTTCGAGGAGTGCACTGTCTTTTGGATTTGCCCAAGACGAAAAGGACTTTCGCTCATCGGTTGCAGTCTATCGGCTTCTCCTCTTGCGGGTGAAGCGAAACCGATTGACTGTAATTGATGCAAATGCAATCCGTTTAGTATGGAGACGAGAATGAAGCTGCTGACCCCACTTGTATGCACAGCTGTTTTGTTGGCTAGTGTCGCGGCCGCCGCAATCTTGCGATTTGGCGGCATTGATTCAGACGCTGCGCAAAGAACAGCCAATCAGCTGGTCGGCGTCACGCCCAACGCGGAAGAGCTGCATCTCTACCCTCTCCGTGACGGGCAGCAACTGGTCACTTCCGAAGACTTTATAACCAGGTTCAATTTGGCCGGGCGTCCTTTCAAACGCCAGCTAAAAGTCGACGGCAGCGTCACCGACATCTACCTGCGCGCAGACCTCACTCCAGAGTTCGCCCTGGAATATTTTCCTGCCCCGGTCGGAGCGCTGGCTACCCTGAAAGCGATCACGCTCTATGCTGCCGACGGTGAGACTGCCGCCGGCCAAGCGATCTTTGGTGCTAACGGCATCCGCCAATTGCGCGCCGCCGTCCTGCCCAACGGTGACTACCAGACGTTTACTTACTACGGCGACGGCGTCACGGTGGCTGACATGAAAGAGACAGGACAGGGACCGGATCAATACGATAGTGCACCACAACTTCTTCGCGAGAAGCGCTTTCGTCGTGACCATTCGCTTTCTTACGAAAGCACGCTGAATCCTGACTCGTCGCGCGACATTACTCTCTACGACGACAGTGGCTTGCCGCTCACGGTGAGCAAAGTGGGGCGCTATGGCATCGAGTCGACAGTCGATAGTTTCTACCCGGGTACTCGGAACACGCGGCTGTCGCTGACAACCACCTACGATAAGACCACAGCCAGACTCTTCCGCCCAAATGGCACTCTCGATAAAACAGTCGTACTTTCGTCCGGCATGATTACCATCACTTTCTACGATGCTGCGGGCAAAACCGTCTTGCTCAAGCAAATCTGGTTCTTCAACAGAGTTGAGGAAAACGGTGTCGCTAAGATGAAGAATCTGCACATCTTCCAGGTGACCGAACCCGATGCCACTGGTCACGATGCGCGAGCCTGGACCTGGTCGGTGTTTTTGAATGCCAGCCCAACGATCTGGTCTTATGCAGAATTCAACAAGTTGGCTGGCTCGCCTCCGGTTTTGTGCCAATCGATCACCACGTATTACCAAGATGATGTTGGTTGGTCAAATAGAACTGAATACGATCCTGCCGACCGCAAGCTTCCCAGTTGGACTCAAGCACACACGGCTCAAGACAATCTGAGACCGCCGCCTGTACCAGCGGCTGAAGTCGTCTTTCCGCAACTCGAAGACCTGCCGATTCCGCAAGAACAGCACGAACACGGCATGCACTGATATGAAGGCCGGCGACTTCTGCTCTAGAGGTCGCCGGAGCATTTTGAATGCCGAACCTCCAGGGAGGACGATCATGAGAATGCTTAGTTCTGTGCTGGGTTTGACTGGACTGTTGGTTTGCGTTCTGCTTTCCACCGCTTACATGTTGGTCAGTCCATCAATCTCAAGCCACAAGATAAATGCCGAGCAGTTGCTAATCGGACAGCAGCCCGTCGAGCAAATCCGCCTCTACCCTGCCGACGAGAAGCTCGCCTTGGTGAGCGCCGCTGATTATTTGAACGCGGACTTGATCAAGGGTCGCCCGTTCACTCGCCAGAAAGAAGCCGATGGCGGGTTTATCGACACATACTACCGGGCTGATCGTACGCGGGAATTTTCTCTGGCATTTTTCGCGGCACCCCCTGGCTTCCCCAATCCATTGGCGGCGGCTTCGACTTTTTCGGGAGACGGCTTGCAAAACTGCAAGAGTCGCAGTTCACTGTCAAAGGCATGCGCCAGATGCGCGGTCGCAGACTGCCGAATGGCGACTATGAGACGGTCACTTATTTCGATGACGGTCTGACCAGAGCCTCGTTGAAAGTAGTCGGTCAGGGTCCAATCAAATGGGATCATGATCCGCAACTGCTTAGCGAAACGCACTGGTATAAAGATGGCAAAGTCGCGTACACGAACATCTTGCATGACGACATGTCGCGCACCGTGATCGCCCTCGACGAGCGCGGTGCTCAAGTTGAAATCATGCAATTGCCTCAGTACTGCGACGGAGCCACTTTTGTCGCTTACTATCCGGGTACCAAGCAGGTGCGTTTGCAGGGTAGTGCCAACGTTTACGAGACGACGGCGCTTTACTATCGTCCAAACGGCACCTTGCAATTGACTGAAATTTTGAGTTCGACGACTCTCGAGCTGATTCGTTGGGATGCCACTGGTAAGCTGAAAGTGCTCGACCAGACATGGTATTTCACCCGGGTCACCGATAACGGCGTCGCTAAGATCACCAATCCAGTCCTCAGCGAAGTGCTGGAGTTCGATCAAAACGGCAAACAGACGCAGCAGTGGAGTTGGTTTGGCTCAGGCGAGTCTGGAAGGATCTGGTCATACCAGACCTTCAATACCGTCACGGCTGGCCCAAATCCGATTCCTCTAAAGAGTCGCGTCAACTTCTACAGGCAAGAAGACGGCACGCTTCAACGCACCGATTTTTACCCGGCCGATAGCGCGATCAAAGATTGGTTTGTCGAGCATGCGGCGGCAGAGAATCTGCAACCGCCCCCAGTGCCAGCTCGTGACCGCGAATTTGCGACGATCGATCTGGATTTGCCGATTCCTTTTCCACAGACGGGCGGCATGTGAGAACCTTGGTCCGGCAGCTGCGATTTTGCCGCCGGACCGAGAGCTGCTTCGAGTGGCAAGCTATCGGGACTATTGCATCGCAATTCATCGGGCTCCCCTGTTACATGTGCAGGTGAACCCCATGAACTGTGCCCTCTATGAACCTAACTTTAAGGAGATGAGCCATGAAAATGACCACATCCGTGGTGGCTTTGAGCGGGCTCTTGGTTGGTACCGCGCTCGGTGCCAGTGCTTTATTTTTCGGCTTCGGCGAATCTCATCCTCGCCCCTCACTCAGTGATCTGTTGGCGGCGCCTGTCAGCAATGAGCAGGTGCAGATTTATCCGCCTGGCGGTCAGTTCGATTTTGCGCGCGATTTCAGTCAGGGTGCCCTAAGCAATCGTTTACCGATTGAAGAGGAAAAGTCTGACGGCGGCGTCGTCGATCTTTTTCTACGCCCCGATCGCACCAGGCAGTTCAGCGTCGAATATTTTCCCAGAGCGGCTGGACAATCAAAAGGTCCTTTGCGCGCCGTGACCGCCTTTGCCGGCGACGGTGTCACCAAAATCAGTGACAGTCTCTACGATCTGCGTGGCTTTCGCCGCGAGCACGGCAGCATGCTGGCCAACGGCCACTATCTCACCACTTCTTATTTCGATGATGGGGTAGATCCTCAGTCGCTGACGGAGGTGGGCACTGGTTTCAATTCCTATGACCCTACTCTGCAGCTGTTGAAGGAAACTCGCTGGTACGCCAATCATAAGCTTGCCTATTCGAGCGTGCTCAATGCCGACAGTTCGCGCACGATTCTCAACTTCGACGAGAACGGCATTCAGGTTGGTTTATCCAGGCTATTTCCTGGTGTCGTCGGCTCGACGATCACGCTTTATTATCCAGGCGGCAAACAAATCGAACTCGAATCCACGTCCGATTATTTCACGACTCACGTTCGCAAATTTCGGGCCGACGGAACTCTCGAGCTGACCGCAGATATTTCGGACGGCATCCTCGAAATGGTTGACTTTGACGCCACTGGCAGGTTCAAGACTCTCGGTCAAACCTGGTTCTTTACTCGCGTCGAAGAACATGGTATCGCGAGGATGACGAATATGCGTCTTTGGACGGTAACCGAAACTGATTCGCAAGGGCACGATCTTCGCAGCTGGTTCTGGAACAGTCTCATGCCTGGTGAAAAAGGACCGCCTACCGTCTGGTCTTATCAGGAGTTCGACAAAAAGGTGGAGGCCGATGCGCACGGTGCCTATCCGGCCTCTTTCTGCAAACGCTTGTTGTACTTTTATCGCCGCAATGACAACACTCTGGAAAGAGTGGATTGTCAAAGCGGAGCCGATAATGGTCAAGACTGGTCAGTCGAGCATACTGTGGCAGAACATCTGATGCCGCCGGCGGTATCGCAGGCGGAGCTAATTTTGCCGGTGCTCGACGCCGATCTGCCGATTCCTCGACCACAAGGAGGGCGGGGAGGCAGATGATTTGTCATCCCGCGTCACCCGGCGGTAGAAATTACCGCCGGGTCAACAGGTGGAGAATTGAGATGAACCGTACCTTCCTGATCGGACTGGCGGCTGCCGGTCTGATCGCCTGCGTCATTGCAGTTGGGGTGGCGGAATGGCAGTCTTTACCGCCTTCGCCCACCGGCTCTTCGACTGGCACTGCAATTGCAGACAGCCTGGTTGGCCAGTCTGACACGGCCATGGCCATAAACTTGCAACCAGCCAGCGACAACAATCAAGAGCCGGGTGCTGTAGAGAGTCTATACCTCTCACCTCTGGGCGAACCACAAAAGCAAATCGACGAGCCGGACGGAAGTGAAATCGATCTGTATCTGCGTGCCGATGGCTCGGTTGAATACAAGCTCGAGTATTTCCCCCTGGCAGCCGATGGTCACACGAAGCTCTTGAAACATGGAACACGCTTCGCTGCAGACGGCATTACTTCCCTCTCCGAAATTCAGTTCGGGACCGGGGGGTTGCGTCAAATGACGCGTGCTCAATTGCCCGGCGGCGACTATCTCTCGCGCACTTATTTTGGCGATGGTCTCAAGCTCGCTTCCGAAGCGCTCTTTGGACAAGGACCTGAGAAGTGGGACACGACTCCGACTATGCTGCGCCAGACCAAATGGAACGAGGCGCAACAAATCGTCTTTCTCAACGTTTTGAATGCAGACAGCTCGCACGATATCACGATCTTCGATGACCGCAAGCAGCCGATCGAAATGGCTCATCTCACTCGATGGGTTGCTGGTTCCAGACTTGTCGGCTTCTATCCCGGTGGCAAGGTTTTGCGGGTGCGCTCAACTTCCACCTACGTTTTGACTTCGGCCGATGTGTTTCGACCGGACGGCACCCTTTCGATGCAACTCGCAATCGGTCCCGAAACCATCGATATCACGTATTTCGATGCGTCTGGTCACCATAAGCTCTTCAACAATGTCTGGTGGTTTACTCGGGTTGTAGAAGATGGCATGGTCGTCATGCGCAACTTCAAAATCTACACGGTCACGCAGCTGGATGCCAATGATGCACCACTGCGTGAATGGGACATGATTACCGACGGTCCCACTCCAAGGGTGTGGACCGAAGACGATTACAACGTCACCGCTGATGGTGTGCGTTGGGGTGACATCTGCAATTTCTACGACGACAACGGTCTGCTCCATCTGGTTTCCTACATCGAGCCCGGTCAGTCGTCGCCAAAGAAGATGATCGATCATCACCCCAGCGAAGGCATTCACAGTGCGATGCCCCCGCCCGAGCTAATGGTAATGCCGAAAATAGAAGACATCTTCGCCATTCCAGAACCTCAAACTAGTCACTGAATAACGATGGAACCGCTTATATCGAGCGGTTCCGTCGGCTGGCTTCGACTCACTACTACTAGGTTCGGGTCTACCGAACAGGAGGTTGCTTATGACTAGAAAAAGCAAAATTACCCTGGCCGGAATAACACTGTTGCTATCTGGCTCAGCTGCCATCTTCATGCTCACACCGTTGTGGGACAAAGATGCAGTTCCACTCGTCAACGACATGCTGACGGCTCCGCGAACCGAGCAACAGCTGCGCTTATATGCAGCTGAATCGGGAAAACCCGGTGTTCAACCCCC
>CAJCHQ010000544.1 GCA_903970295.1 Bryobacterales bacterium | reverse complement strand
GCCACATGCACAACACCGCGTTTGTGATCGACCGCAATGCCTGATGGATGCGGCATCGGCATAAAGGTGATCGCCGGCTTGCCGGAATTGCTCATGGCAATCAGCAGATGCTCGTATTCGCGCCCGACTAGTAATGTGATTTTGAGGCGCTCGAGCACTCCCCACCAATCACCTTTGGTTTTGCATTTGAGCAACAAAGGATCGGTCGACTGAGCATCTTGCCATTGACTGGAAATTTGCGCGGTCTCACGCCAAACGGCATTATGCCTTGACCACAGAGCCTCAGCGTCTTGCGACTGGACTATACGTGACTTTCTTGACGCATGTTTCGCCAAAGTTCGTAAGCCCCCCAATACATTTTGATTGCCGAACCATAATTAGTTGTCGACTTGCCGCTATGCCGCCGCGTTGAAAGCACCGGCACTTCTAAAATCGGATAATCCTCTTGCCGGCAGATGGCCAGGAATTCAGCGTCGATCAAGTCGTCATCTCGCGTTAGCGAAAGCAATTTGCCGAAGCTGCGAGGAAAAACCTTCGGCGTTCCGTTTATATCCCAGACCGGCAGATCGAAAAATGCGCGGCACTCCAAATTGTAGATCAACGATCCTAGCCGCCGCCGCCAGTTATCGCGCACTTTGCGATTGGCTTTGATCACTACTTTGGGGTAAGCTCTGGCATAAAGAATGACCAGCGTGAGAATCTCAGCCGATGTGCGGGCCGAGTTTGTATAACAGACCAAATCTCCGCGAGCCGCCTGCAAACCTAGTTTGACCGAGAGTCCCCAACCGCCGTCTTTGGTATCGACAGTGCGCACGTTGGCATTTACTGCAGCCAAGTCGCGGCAAACTTGTGCCGATTGATCACGACAGGCATTGGTGACTAGTATCAATTCGAATCCGCCTGGCACCACATTTAGTGCCCTGGCATATTCTTCGACAATCTGACCAATGTGATCGGCCTGATTATGCACAGGCAAAATGACCGAAACTAAATTCTCTGTCACACCAGTGCTCCGGAAGCAAATTTTCTGGCGCAATCAGCCACATTTTCAGCCGCTATCCCATACTTCTCATAGAGAAAAGCCTGAGAGCCCGTGGTGCCATCCGGCTGCTTCTCCACGGCACACCTGGTCAGGCGGCAATTGAGGCCGTTTTCGGCAATCACTTCGGCGACGAGCGAACTGAGACCGCCCGCAGCATAATGAGCCTCGAGCGTGACAACATGATCGAAGAGCGCCAATTGATGCTGCAAATCGAACAGAGGAGCTGGATTGAAAGAAGAGACGATCATAACGGTGGCGGCGATCCCCTCTCTGGCTAGAATGTCACTAGCTCGCACGGCCTCAGTAGCGATACCACCGGTAGTGACGATCGCCAGGTCGCGACCGACCCGCACACGCTGGACTTTGCCCAGTTCGAACTGCCCGTTCAAATCAGGAATTGTGGTTTTGTCATCTTTGCCCAGTCGATAATAAATCGGTCCCGGCAGATCGTAAGTCTGAATCAGCGCATTTTTGGTTTGCTCGAAATCACCGGGGGCGACCACCGTCAAACCGGGCTGCGCCCTCATCACGGCTAAGTCTTCGAGCCCATAGTGAGAAGCGCCGTTGTGACCATATTCCATGCCACCACCGACACCGACTATACGCACAGGCAGCTGATGCAAAACCGGTCCGTTGCGGATGAATTCATAAGGACGCAAAGTGGCGAAAGTGACAATCGAATAAACGAAGGGCAAAAAGCCGGCTTGGGCTAGACCTGTGGCCACACCCACCATGTTCTGTTCGGCTACTCCGCAGTTGAGAAACCGGTCTGGAAATTGCTGGGCGAACGGCTCGAGAGCCATGTAACCGAGATCGCCGGTGAGCAAAAAAATGCGCTCATCACAAGCAGCCAGTTCGGTCAGAGTTTTAGCAAAAGCGCCTCTCATCGATCGTCCCTGCTAAGCTCTTCTTGTGCTTTTTGGTATTCAGCTTCAGAAAGCGGGCTGTAATGCCATTTGATCTGGTTTTCCATGAATGAGACGCCTTTACCAAAAGTGGTGTTGGCAATCAACACGTGCGGTTGGCCGCTGGCGAAATTCAAGTTCTTCACCGTAGCGGCAATTTGCTCCTGGTTGTGGCCGTCGACCACGTGCACATCCCAATTGAATGCCCGCCATCTTTCTGTCAGTGGATGCAAATCGATCACATCTCGCGTAAAACCAAATGCTTGTTGCCCGTTCAAGTCAACGATGGCGACAAGATTGCTTAGATGATGATGAGCGGCAAACATGATCGCTTCCCACACTGAACCTTCGTTGCATTCGGCATCACTGATCAAAACAAAAACTTTGCGCGCCGACTGTTGCACCCTCGCCGCCAGAGCCGCACCGCAACCAAAAGACAAACCCTGACCGAGTGAGCCCGTGGCAAAGTCGATGCCCGGGCAAGCGAGTTCCGGATGGACGCCGAGACTGCTGCCGTCGGCACAAAATGTATTGAGCAACTTTTCGCTCACCCAACCGCGCAAATGCAAAGCCGCATAGAGAGCCAGTGCCGCGTGTCCTTTGGAGAGAATAAAGCGATCGCGATCGGGGTCGGCAGGATGCGCAGCTCGCAACAGACCGCCATACAAACAAGAAACAATGTCGGCGACGGAAAGGGCAGAGCCAATGTGGCCGACGCCTGCCCGCTTCGATTGTTCAATGATAATCTGGCGAACGCGTCGAGAATTGATGGGTTTTCCCACATCAATGGTTTCGTTATTCGTCTCTTTTACTTCCAACACTTGTCAGCTGCACTGCGGTTTAGGAAAGAGGCAATTGTCGGCGCCTACCAGGTTTGCCTGCGGCGAGCCCGGCATGCGGTTTCACCTCATCGCCAAGTCTATATTATCTGGCTGACCGACATGGGTTCCTTGGATACGGTTTATGGACGGGGCCATTAGAAGTTATCAAGAATCGCACATTAACCAGCGCTTAACTGCGTCGGATGCCAGCTCTACTTGCTTTGCGCCGATTGCATCAAACTCTATCGAAATCGCCACAATCGCGCCCGGGCCAAGACGGCGCCGTATAATCAGTGCCTGTCATCTGGGGTCGAGGCGGCAGTGACGCTGAAGACTGACGTAGCGGGCCCCACAAAGGAGCTAGATTGGCAACTCGCAAACCAAATATTGTGGCGATCGTGCCGTCGTTCATTGCCTCATGTCAAATTGGCGTGATCAAACCTTTAAGTCGTTTAGCCAATCGCGGCGAAATCAAGTTGGAGGTCAAGCAAGAGACAAGAGCCAGTGTCAGCTCGGTGCATGCGGCTGACTTAGTGGTTTTTTGTCGCAACACTGAGCCAAGCTATGCCTATTTGCTGAACGAGGCCGTTTCGACAAACAAGCCAATCATTTACGACCTCGACGACAACTTTTGGGATGTGCCTTTCGAAACCGATCCGGAGCTGGCTCGCTACCATCGATTGCCCTTGCGCATTCAGCAATTGGAAAAATATTTGACACAGGCATCTTTGATCCGCGTCTATAGCCCGGTCATGCGCGATCTAGTCAGTCGTTTCAATCGTCATGTTCTTTACTTGAAGGCCGGATTCGACTTCAAACTTTTGCCCGCCGTCCGACCGAAACCGAAACCGGACAAAATTCAGATCGTCTACGCCACCAGCCGCACCGTCGATAACCAATATCGATTGTTTACGGCGGGCTTGTTAAAAGCGCTCAATCATTTCGGCAACAAAATCGATTTCACGATC
>CAJCHQ010000543.1 GCA_903970295.1 Bryobacterales bacterium | reverse complement strand
GCCGGCGACTGCGCGGCGTTATATATTCAAGAGCGACAGCTTTTGGGTCTTTCATCGTGGCTACAGCGATTGCATCTGACATGGCAAGTACCACAGAGTAACTCTACTGGTACGATTATAACACTTGACTTGCAAGTTACCAGTTAAGAAGATAAATTGACGACGGTAATTGCTCGTGATGTGCTACTTATATAGTAGGATTAGAGCATGAGTAGTAGAAGATCAGATTGTCCAATTGCGTGCTCGCTCGAAATCCTAGGCGACAAATGGACGCTGCTTATCTTGCGCGATATTGTCGTTTTCAAAAAAAGCCGTTTCGAAGAATTTCTGGAATCGCCCGAAAAGATCTCCACCAACATTCTTACAGATCGCCTGCACAAGCTGGAGAAAGAAGGCTTTATCACTAAAGCCCAATACGGAACGCATCGATTGCGCATGGCCTATACGGCAACCGAGAAAGGCCAAAGTATAGGTCCGGTTTTGCAAGCGATCGCCAAATGGGGACGAGAAAATATCAAAGACACGACGCGCAGCATCGAGGAAGCCAGAAAGCGCTACCTGGTCTCAGATGCGGAGAGTCGCTAGACTGCACCAAGATTGAATCCTCATGCCAGATTGTATGCGACAGCATGAGTCCAGATTATAGACAAAATTTTGACATCGTCGCGTTTAATCTTGTCGCTGAGTTGACGAGCTGAAAGGTATAACAGTACTGCCACCGATTGGCGAGGAAGTCATAAAGTGAAACAGTCAAACTCAAAACACAAGTTCGCAACCACAGACCTTACAGCCGCCTTGGACAAATCTGTCGAGGCGGCTTCTGATTTAGGATTATCCCAGACCGATTTAGTTCGTCTGCTCCTGGAACGGTGTCGTCCGCAAACATCTGGCAAGGTTGTCCGCCTGAAAGTGGATGTCCACCATCATTTATTCGATCCGTTCGCTGGACCATAAACCTGGCACAGCTGGCATTGGGTAAATAACATCGCCGCACTGCATTGCAGTAGGCAATATCGAGGCGCAAACAAACAATGAAGAGAATAGTGATCAAATTTGGTGGCACTTCGGTGATGGATACGAAACGCATCGAGCGTGCCGCCCAGATATCGTTGGCAGTCGCAGCGGAAGGCTATCAAGTGATCGTCGTGGTGTCGGCAATGGGACACACAACCGATCACCTGATCAATTTAGCCGGGGACTTGCAAGCCACACCCGATCGGCGAGAACTCGATGTGTTGATGATTACCGGCGAACAGATCTCTGCGGCTCTGATGGCGATGGCAATTCAAGCCAAAGGTGGTAAGTCGAAGTCGTTCACCGGCCCTGGTGCCGGAATTCTTACCGACGGCGAACATGGTAACGCCAGAATTCAGCGCATCAATCCAGCCGCACTAGAGAAAACGCTCAGGAACGGAATTATCCCAGTCGTCGCAGGTTTTCAGGGAATTTCCACGGACGGGGAAATCACAACATTGGGACGCGGTGGCTCGGACACGACCGCGATTGCGCTTGCAGCTGCACTCAATGCTGAAAGATGCGATATATACACCGATGTGAACGGCATCTATACCGCTGATCCAAGAATTGCCAAAAGTGCCGAAAAGCTTGACACTCTGTCCTATGATGAGATGTTGGAACTGGCTCTCAATGGTGCCCAAGTTCTGAACGCGCGCTCGGTTGAAATCGCTCGAGCCAAAAATGTCAAAGTTCGTGTTCGCTCGACTTTCGAACCCTCAGACAGTGGTACTTTGATCGTTTCGCATAGTAGCCGCAGAGCGTTTACCGGCATCGCCTGCAATGCAGAAAAAGACTTCATCAGAGTAACCTTGAGTTTGCCGAATGAACAAAGCAAAATCAACTCGCGCAAAATTCGGCGCAAGCGTTTCGCCCGCAGACAATATCTTCTTTGCCTGCTGTCCAGTGCCGGCATCAAAGTCGAAACTGGCAATTCACTTAAACACACTGCTCACGAATTATTATTTTGCGTCGACAAAAGCAAAACTACAGCCGCTTTAGCTGTGTTGCGCCAGGCATTGTTGTCTGATGAAAACATTCATGCCGAAACAGATCTCGTCAAAATTTCGATCGTCGCTAGTGAAATCAACTCTGCTTGCGAAGTGAGCACAATTCTCACTCTAACTAAGGCAGCCATCCCAATTACACTTGTCACTCGCACCGCCCACCGGTTATCTCTTTTCATACCTGGTCATCTACGGGCACAAGCTATTGATGTCTTACACCTGCAACACAGTGCTGTTCGCCAGGCGGCCTGATGCACGGGGACAGGAAGCAAACGCCCTTTTCGTTTTTCTGACAGATCGTCGAAATACCTACCAGAAAAGCCTTTGAGCCCGATTCATCCGATTTCTGTACGGATTGCGGACGACCTCGAAAAAGCTTGCTGGGTGAGCCTTTCACCTGAAAGCGAGGAGTGTCAGAAAACACGCAGTAATATCTCTGGATGTGGCGCTGATGCCTCGGGGCGAAGCCCCGGCTAAGAGGGAAAATAAAGTTTACCTTGCAATTCACAAGCCATCTAATCAACCTTATATAATAGAGATCGCCGACTTGTGAAGTACAAGAGAGCTATCAATACTGACCTGAGCAAAAGGCTGCGTGCAATGACTGAAAAAGCAACGACGGCGAAGAACTTCACCACAACCAATTTGGGCAGTTTTTCGAATCTTCTCAAAGAAACAGCAGGCAACAAAGAATCCAAAGAATCCATCAAAACATTCTTGAAAGACTCGCTTGGACTAACAAGCATGGAAATCTCAGTGACGTCATATCCTGCTGGTTTCGATCAGAACTTCTTTCACAGCCATAAACAAAACGAGGAACTATATGTGGTGCTGAAAGGTCGTGGCCAAATGCAACTGGATGATGATGTTGTCGACCTTGAAGAAGGAACGCTGGTGAGAGTATCGCCCAACGCTCATCGCAGACTCAGAGCGAGCAAAGACTCTGAATTAGTCTACCTTTGCATCCAAGCCAAAGATGGCAGTCTCGAGCAATGCACTCGCGCAGATGGTGTCCGTCAGGAACGCGAAACCACCTGGAATTAGCAAACGTAAAACAAAGGCCGGCGGAAAATCAAATCCGCCGGCCGCTGTTCTCTAGTTGTCTCAATCAAAAGCTGACTACCAGCCTCTGTGCCAGTGGTGAAAACGGGGTGCGACATAGCCACCACCATATACTGGCGCATAGATACCGGGATAACCGCGATGCCAGTGGTGGTCCCAGGCGAGCGCCGGAGAGCTTACCGTCAAACCGGATATCAACATCATTCCAAAAACCATACTTAGTGCTAAACGTTTCATTTTGGTGTTCCTCCAACGATATTGCATTTGCAATTGTTTGAATCTCGAACTAAATAGTTAGACGCCGGCACTAGCTGCTTGAGCCATGTTTAGTATGAACATTTTCTCAGCTTTAGAGCAGAATCCCAATATAAATAGGGTTCAGAAGTTTATTCCAACCTCTAGCTGATTATCGTTATGACTGATTATTGGAAGCGTTATACTTATCCGCATACTTTCGGAGCAACCCAATGACTTCTCAGCCACCTCCAGACTGCATCATTTTGTCCGAGGTTCTGCGAATGGAGGTTTCTGCGATCGGTGCAGATCTTTATATAACGGTGCGCGGTTCGTCTTTGTTTACGGGTCAGTCTGCCCTCACTAAAGCGAAAGAAGTGGCTCAGCTAGTCGAGGCTATCGTAGGGGAAGGTATTGCTCCCGATCAAATACAGGTGCACAATATATCGATCAATAACGAAAGTGGCGCGCTGACCAAATCATCTTCGGCTCAATATACTCTCAAAATTCGCACCAAATTGGAGCAGTTGCCCGATCTGCTTTCGATTGCAGCCACCGCCAAGAATGCCTCATTGCAGTCAATCAACTGGCGGTATGACGAAGACGAAGAGCGCGAATTGCAATGGTTGGAAGCTGGATTGGCGCAAGCGAAATTGAGGGCAGAAAGAATCGCGCGTGGATTAGGAGTCAAAATTATCGGCATCAAAGAATGCCGCCTGACCAAATCGCCCATACCCGACTTGGCACCACCGGGAATGGCACCAATGATGATGGGTGCGCGCCGCCGCGTCCAAGATAACGTAGACCTCGGCATGCCGATTGCTCAGACAACGGAAAAATTCGTGCACATCGACTTGCAATTTCGTATAGAAACGGCTAGAAACGCCGATTGAGCGTGGCACCAACTGCGCCACCAGCTGAGGCCATGCCGGCAGCGATAGCGAAAGTGGCGATCAGCGAAAGACAACGCGTAAGAGCAGCGGCTTCGAAGCCGGACAGCAAAATGGAAACAAAAATGCCGGCTAAGAGAGGCATCTGCACTGAAGTTGCCAGAGTGGTGCAAGCTGCTACAGACTTGGAACGGCACGCTCTGGCAATGGCTATTCCCGGCAAAAAGACACAGAAAGAAAGGATAGCCAGATGTCCGACCAATCCAGGCATATCAGCCGGAGCATACGGAGACGGGTCGGGCGGACTGGTGGTAGCCGTCCACAGCATCCAGACCATGATCATGGCAGGCATTGTGAGCACGCCGACGAGCGAACCGGCTAATTTGACAGGACTGAAACTTTTGGGCAGCGCCTCACGCAGAGTGTAGCCCAGATAGCCAAGACCGGCAGTCATCAAGATCGAAAGAGCGGCCAACAAAGTGCCACTGACAAAGGATGTGTAGGTGCCAATCGAAACAATAATCAGACTTATGATCGACAGGCCCAAAACGATTGTCCGAGAGATTTTATGGCGCGCTAATAGCCCTGTCCAAAAGGCTGCAGCACCAAAATAGCCGACGCACAAACCTATAGCATCACCATTGGCGTGCATGAAAGTGTTCAGGTCGTTAGCAGCGAACAGCCAGGCTAGATGTCCGCCCAAAAATAGGGAGACGACGTAAGCAAACATCAGAGTGAGCACACAAAAAAGAAAACCGGCACCGCCTGCGAGGGTATCCCAGAATCTGGACGAAAATGAGGCGCCGGGCACCAACGATTTTTCACCGGCAAGCACACAAGCCGCCATCCATTTTGATTCCGGAGCCAGAGGATTGGCGACAATCTCGCTTAATCCTTGTCTATCAGTCGATGTTGCCCGACCAGACGGAACCAAAGCCGGTGCCAATGGCTCCTGAGTATCCGAACTAACGAAACTGAACTTCGATTGTTTTACGTCAGCGCACTTCTTCAAACAGCACACCCCTGAGTTATCGGACAAAGTAATT